>DAOVVW010000285.1 GCA_030636965.1 Pseudomonadota bacterium
AACACTTCCTTTCCAAACAGGAACGAAACAGGGCTATCTACAACGCATACAAAACCTATGGATATACTTTGAAGGAGATCGCATCTTACCTGGGTATGAACCCAAACTACTTATGCAGAATTATTAACAAAAAGTAAGAAAGTGAGGTCTGACCCCAATGACCTCTCAGTTCAACGTTCAAGGTTATTAGTATTTAGAATACAGAAGTCAGTAGTCAGAATTCAGAAGGAAGAACGACGAAGCGATCTTGTTATTCATAGGATCATTTCGTCGCTAGCGCTCCTTCCACCGTCCCTGAAGCTTTGGCGGGAAAATCGCAATGACTAATATTGCCCCCTCCCCTTATGTTCCCTTCCCGCCAGGGGAGGGGTGAAAATAAGCAATCTAATTTCTAATGCTCTAAACCCAATTTCCAATCTCTAATTTCCAATTTCGAGTGTACAAAATAATAACGGGGCGCCTATTACAGCACCCCGCTAATTATGTTATAAAACAGACAGTTTAACGATAAACCTAACCTACTCTGTAACCACCTGCCTGAAGTCCGCCACCTGGGCGAAAAGTGTAGAAATCGAGGACAGAATGGCAAGGCGGTTATTTTTCTTCGCCTCGTCCTTATCCATTACCATGACACCATCGAAGAACCCGTCCACCGGTCCTTTGAGCTTCGCAAGAGCCTCTAAAGCCTCAGTGTATTTACCCTCCCCGATCAGTACTGATGCTTCCTTTTCCACCTTCCTGGCAGCTTCGAGAAGCTTCTTTTCCGCGTCCTCTCCGGCTTTTTTCATGTCCGGCTTTCCTGAAAAACCATCGGGTATTATGTTCATGACCCGTTTGAATGAGAGCATAAGATCCGCAAAGTCCGGCTTTTTTGAAAAGCCCATCATGGCGTCAAGTCTGGCAGCCGCATCCACAGGGTCATCCCAGTGGTCCTCGAGCACAGCCTGGACCAGATCGTTCCTGTAGCCTTTACCGGTAAAGAGGTGAAGCAGCCTTCCCGCAAAGAACTCCCTGAGCGCCGCCAGAGTGGTTTTGGGATCCTTATCTATCTTCTTTTTCAGCAGTTTCAGGGATTGATTCATCAGGTCGGTCAGGGAAACTCTCCATCCTCGGTCCATGAGGATAGCTATAATGGCCAGTGCGTCCCTTCGCAGACCATAGGGGTCGGCAGTACCGCTGGGGGTGATTCCGATACCAAAACAGCCGCAGACGGTATCGAGCCTGTCGCCGATGCTTACAGCGGCCCCTCCCACAGTACCGGGAGTCTTGTCTCCTGAGTGCTTCGGAAGGTAGTGATCCACGATACCCTGTGCCACCTCAGCGTCAACGCCTTCAAGTAAAGCGTATTCCTTGCCCATGACACCCTGCAGTTCGGCAAACTCACCCACCATCTGTGTGACGAGGTCTCCCTTGCAGAGCAGGGCTACCTCCTTGACCTCATCCATGTTACCAGGAGATACCTGCTTTGTGAGGTACTCCGCAAGGGCTCCGAAACGCTCATATTTCTCATAGGAAGTGCCCAGTTTCTCCTGGTATACGACGTCCTTAAGCTCTTCGACCCTCTGCTTCAAAGGAATCTTCCTGTCTTCGGCGAAGAAGAACATGCCGTCTTCCAGCCTCGCCCTCAGTACCCTCTCATTACCTTTGATCACAACGTTTTCGTCTTCTGTAATGGTATTGGCCACGGTGATGAAATAGGGCTGCAGATCACCCTTTTTGTCCGTTAGTGAGAAATACCTCTGGTGGGAGCTCATGGAGGTAGTAAGAACATCCCTTGGAAGGGAGAGGTACTTTTCCTCGTAGGTTCCTCGAAGTACTACAGGATATTCAACAAGGTAAGTTACTTCCTCAAGGAGATCATCAGACTCGACGGTAACACAGTTCACTTCAGCGGCAGCGTCTGCCACCCCTTTTCTGATTATCTCCTTCCTTTCTTCCTGATCCAGCACCACCTTGGCTTTTTTTACCGCTTTCAGGTAATCCCCGGCAGCTTCGATCTCGAAGGGACCTGGTGCAAGGAACCTGTGTCCGTACATAAGTCTGCCGGACTCGATCCCCTCCAGGTCGAATTTTACAACATCATCCCCCAAGAGACATAGCAACCATCGGATGGGACGGGGAAATCTGAGATTAAGGTAACCCCATCGCTGCATCTTTGGGAAGTTCAGGGATGTTATGATCTTCGGTATTACCTGGGAAAGGATCTCCAGTGAAGGCTGACTGGCCTCTTTCTTGACAACAGCAACATACTCACCCTTGTCAGTCTTGACTTTTTTGAGATCCCCGACGGGAACTCCCTGCCCTTTAGCGAAACCCTCCGCTGCCTTGGTAGGTTTGCCCTTATCATCGTAGGCAACAGCCACAGCGGGTCCCATGACCTCACGCTCCTGCGCCTCCTGGGCCTCATCGACCTTCTGGATCATGAGAACTATCCTGCGCGGTGTGGCAAAAGCGCTTATCTCACCGCAGGAGATGCGCTGCCCTGCAAGTTCTTTTGCAGCAAGCTCCTTTATCTGATCCAGGGCCGGCGGCAGATAACTTGCCGGGATCTCCTCTGTACCTATCTCTAGAACGAATTCTCTACTCATCTCTCAAGCCCTTCCTGGTCCGGCATTATATTCTTCCCCATAAGCGGATAACCCATTTCCTCCCTCTGCGCTACAAAAGCATCGGCGCAACCACGGCACAGATTTCTGACTC
>DAOVVW010000214.1 GCA_030636965.1 Pseudomonadota bacterium
ACCTCCCTTGCCACATTCGGGGCTCTCCTCGGTAGGGCTTTTGCAAGGGCAGCTTCCATCTCATCCATGGTTGCATAGCGTTTTTGAGACTTCTTCCTCAGGCATTTCATTATCACTCGCGAGAGCCGGGGGCTTATTCGCTTGTTCAAGCGGCGCGGTTTTATTGGTCGTTTGCGCAGGATGGTGTGAGTCAGTGCCACTTCGTTCTGTGCAGAGAAAGGCCTCGAACCGGTGACTGCTTCATAAAGAACAACTCCGAGACTGAATACGTCAGATGCTGGACCGGGTTCTTCGTCTCTTATCTGCTCAGGTGACATATAAGAAGGAGTTCCAATTATTGCACCGGCTGTTGTGAGGTCAGTAGTGCCGGAGACGAACACAATCCCGAAATCAGCGAGCTTTACATCACCCTTCCTGGAGAGCATGATATTGCCCGGTTTAACATCTCTGTGAATGATACCCCTCTCGTGTGCGTATTTCAGCGCTCCGCACATCTGGATAACTACCTGGGTTGCGAGATGAGGATCAAGGGCGCCTGTTACATCCAGCACCTCCTTCAATTCGAGACCGTCCACAAATTCCATTGCGATGTAAGCTTTCTTTCCCCTCTGCCAGAAATCGTGGACTGTTATGATAGAGGGATGGTGAAGTGAAGCTGCCGCCTTGGCTTCCAGCTCAAAGCGGTCTCCTGCCCTGGGATCAGATTTGGAGCGCTTAAGATCCAGTTCCTTTATGGCGACTATTCTGTCAAGGGATCGCTGGCGGGCTTTGTAGACGATGGCCATGCCACCACGCCCGATCTCATCAAGTACTTCGTAATTGCCCAGCTTGCGGTTCATGGAGTGTAAGAGGGGAGGAGTTTACAACCCTCTTAAAGGGGTATTCCTTCCGGGCCAACGAGAATGAACTGCAGGATCTGTTGGCCGATAGAGATCTTGTCACCGTGTTTGAGCATCTTTTTTTCTACAGGGCTGCCGTTCACCAGAATACCGTTGGTGCTGCCCATATCCATAATATAGTAGTCTGTTCCAAAAGGCTGGAGGGATGCGTGGCGGCGGGAGACATCCTTGTCGTCCAGGGAGATCATGCAATCTGTACCCCTTCCGATCACAATTTGCCTGTCATCAGGAAGGGAATACTGGCTTCCAGCTCGTGGACCGGTGAGAATGGCAAGGTAGGCCTTGGTCTGTTTCTTACCCTTACCGCTTTTTGACTTTTTTTGTATCTCCCTCGTTGGAAGGAAGTCTTCCTGATCTGACTTTGACATGATTCAACTCCTCAGTGCAGGAAATAGATCTGTAAGCCTTCATGTTTGCAAGTAGAATACTACAGATTTGCTACCATAGTTGTACTGAGAGGTCAAACGAAAGGCCCGCCAAAAAGCGGGCCCTTGTACTATTTTTTTGTAAACAGGATAGTTGTTTCACCCCAGGTCAGGGTGTCTCCGGTCCTTAGCGTTCGCGTTCCGCTTACGGGCTGGTTATTGACCATGACCGTCTTGCCGCCGATATTCATGGGAACGGTCATTCCTTCGTCCCTGAGAGCTTTTGTAAGAAGACGCGTCGCATTGGAAGAGCCCTCTACGAGCATGATCGGATCCTTGGACAAGACAAAGGATGTCAGGCGGGAAGCTGCAAACAGCCCGGCAGGGCCGAGCAGGCCGAACAATATGAGAGCCCACGAAAAGGATCCCGCATTACCGAAAATGGAAGCAGTAGGCGGCATATAGCGTCCTTTAATAGCGGAGGTCATATTGGACGATCCCAGGGTCAACTGGACTGGAACCACTGAAGTCTGTGTTCCTGTTGATTTATACCGTATAAGTACCTCGCGACTGAGAGTGTGACCCATCTCTCCAAAGAGATAAGACAGCTCTTCGGGTGCGGTGGTGAATACGGCTTTTCCGCCAGTTCTCTGAGCCATTGTGGTCAGCCTCGACCTGCGGACATCCGTACCCAGCCCCACTATGAGGAGACTGACAGCTTTTTGCTCCGCATAAGCAAGGGCAGATTCCATGGAGTAGCTCCCCCGGTTGGCCATTCCGTCGGTGAGGACCAGGACGACCCTCCTGCCGGAGTTGGAAGCCACAAGATCGGTTCCTCTCACGATGGCGTCGAAAAGAGCGGTGTGACCCGATGCGGTTATATTCCCTGTATAGTCTGTTATGTCCTCAGGCGCGATTCTGGTAGCGGCAGTCCTGACACTGTCACTGAAGGTGATGAGGTTTATTCTGGCCAGGGATGGTAGTGTCTGGGAGAAGGTCTGCAGGGCTTGTTTGGCCTCGCTGAGCTTGGCCCCTTCCATACTCTGACTTGTATCCAGCACCAGGGAAACTGTCATGGCTTCATCCCTGTCCGCAACGGTCAGGTCCCGGACTTCCAGAAGGACAGCCTCTTGCTTCCCTTCATAAACCCTCATTTTACGGACTCTGTCCGGGCGAAGGATCGTTGGAAGTGTGACGTACATATCCACAAGAGGGTAGTCGGTTGAGTCGATCTGTGTGATCCGGGGAGAATCGTCCGTCAAATCTCCAGATATACTTGTGTCAGCTAATAAATCAGCCGGTGTAAATAGAAAGGCAATTAAAAGAATTGCTGATACCGCTGCGGCGACCCTGGGTGCGTTGATCCTGAAAAGACTCTTGCCGACCCTGATCAGATCGCCATGGGACAGAGGCGCCTGCGTTCCGGAGATCTTCCTGTTGTTCAGTAAACATCCGGCGACAGAACCCAGATCTTCAAGGAGAAGACGGCCCCTGCGAGCAGATATGCGGGCGTGGCGTGGGGCTATACCAGCATCGGTGAGGTATATCCTGCACTTTTTGTCACTTCCAATAAATGTACTGCCACCCAGGTAATGTATTGATCCGCGGCCGGAACCCTCCAGCACCTGGACGCTTACCTTGGAAAAGACCTTCTCAGCCCATGAAATGCCCAAACCCATCACTGTTCCCAGTGTACACAGTCCGAGGATCAGGCTGCCGGTTCCCATGAGAGGCTGAAATGCCTGCATTGCAAAACCTCCTGTGAACCCCCCGGCAACACCTCCCAATACAGTCCAGGCCCAGCGGTCACGGGTGTCGGATGACGGAAGTGTAATAGCCAGCCCCACGACGAGGCCAGTTAAAGCCCAACCAATAGCAGTTCCAAACGAGAGCGGGATCAGGACACCTGATGAGGCGCTTTTAACCAATCTGTGCCCCCACGAAGAAAAGAGTGCCTGTCCTGTAAAAGCAGCTAAACCTCCTCCAAAACAGCCAACAATAAGAGCCGGGACAACCCTGCCGATCAGAGATCCTGACCTCTGTGTCCACAGCTGGTCGAAAGCTGAAAAGAATCCCGACAAAATACCGCCCAGCGCAGCGCCTGACAGAATACCCAGCGCCCAGCCGTTGATATTGAACGCAAGCAGGATCCCAATGGGAACAGCGGCGCTTGCAGCGGCAC
>DAOVVW010000304.1 GCA_030636965.1 Pseudomonadota bacterium
GAAGCAAGAGACAGCAACGGAAATCCCCTTAATGACGGGGATTCAGTTCAGGTAATCAGGGATCTAAAGGTAAAGGGTTCATCCACCACTCTCAAGAGAGGCAAGGTGCTAAAAAACATCCGCCTCACTTCAAAGAGTGGAGAAGTAGAATGCCGCGATGGGAAGAGCACTGTTGTCCTGACCCCACTTAACTATTATCAGCCTCCCACGGTATTTCAAGGCCCAGTCTTTCCAGTTTGAGGGCAAGCTCTCTGCCTTCCAGGGTGGGTTTAACGCCAGCCCCGTCCTCTGATGTAAATCCTGTCTTCAGCAGTATTTCGTTGGCCTTTTCAATCTGACCGCTATTTATCAGTGACAGGATCTCAATCTCGTCACTGGACAACATCATGGCTCCGAACCTGTAATCCATGAAGGCTTCCCAGGCCAGGGGCACCCATTTTTTCACTATACTGTTGCCTATGGTTTTCGCGTACTCTCTTATCTCAAGTTGCGCTTTTTCGTCCATTCGCAGAGCCAGGAAGTGAAGAAGGTTATGCAGGTCTATTTTCCAGTACGCCTCGGTATAGGTCGAAAGAGGCAGATCTTTCCTTGCCTGCTCCCTGGCGACGCCCAGATCGATCCTTTCCTCGTAAACTTCTTTCATTAGGGCCTGCGTCTCGGTCTCGCGCCTGGTAAGCTGCTGGCCGGTTTCCAGTTCAACCCCGCCTTCGCTGCCCTGTTTATTAATGTCCGACTGCAGCCTCCATTCGCCGGGCTGAGTGGTTCTGGCCGTGTCGATGGCTATTGAGTACCGGGTTGAGTATTCGTTGACATTGGCTGTCCTGTGCCTGATCCACTGTCGCCAAATGTCCATGGGAACCCTGACGTGCAATTTTACCTCGCACATCTCAAAGGGTGTAGTGTGGCGGTGTCTCAAGAGGTACCTGATAAGACCTCTGTCATCGCTGATAGTTTTGGTGCCCTTGCCGTAGGAAACCCTGGCCGCCTGAACAATGGAATCATCGCACCCCATATAGTCGATAAGCCTTACAAAACCGTTGTCCAGAACTGGTAAAACCTCTCCGAGAATCTCATCCAGTTCAGGTACCCGAACGCTGTTGAGGCGCTCTGTTACGTCACTCACATCAAACCTCCAGAAGGGAAGTGCGGTGTTCAAGTTCTGATTGAAAATATACTATAGCAAAGGATTGAAGAATGGTAATCGGAAAACTGATAATCCTGAATGAATAATGAGATCTAACCCCAAAACTTCAAAGGTTTTCGGGTCAAATGGACACGAGAACCTTCACCCGGTCCGGGGAGTGGAACATTTCAAGAGCCTCGCCCACCCCGTCCAGCCCGGTAATGCCTGTGGTCAAGGGTGCAGTGTCGATCTTTCCGGCGCTCAGAAGGTCTAGAACGTAGGGGAACTCGTCGGTATAGATCATGGATCCGGCGATTCTCAGTTCCTTGCGCACGATCTGTGTGGTGGAGACCGGATGTTCGTCAGCAGGAAGGCCCAGAAGAGCGATACGGCCTCCGGGCGTGGCTAGCTCAATAGCGTCAGCCAGGGCTCCTGGCGCCCCACTGGTCTCGTAGATGAGGTCGAAGGAGGACGGTTCCAGGCCCCCCTCTTCATCTGCTCTCGCGGTATGGCTGGCCCCGGTATTCGCTGCAATAGCCAGGCGTTCATCCAGAAGGTCAGAAGCGGTTACTTGAGCCCCCGCAAGGACAGCTAATTGGAGGGTGAGAAGACCGATGACACCAGCGCCCAGAATGAGGACGCGGTCCCCCTCGGCGGCGGGCATGACCCTGAGGCCGTGGACTGCCACTGCGACAGGCTCAGTGAATACGGCAACTTTGTCTTCAAGGCCGTCGGGGATAGACCACACGTAATTGGCTGGCACCCTGGTGTATTCTGCAAAAACCCCGTCTGTATCCAGGCCTAATCGAACCTTGTCAGAACAGACGTTATCGAGTCCGGAACTACACAGAACGCATTCACGGCAGGGGAAATTGGGTTGGATGACGACCCTCTGTCCGATAGACACATCAGTGACGCCGGGTCCGAGCTTTTCAACTACGCCTATTCCTTCGTGCCCCGGAATCACAGGCAGGGGGACGTCGAATTTTCCACTGTATAATGAGTAATCCGTTCCGCATGTCCCTGCGAGAGTGATCCGGCAGAGCACCTCACCCTGCGCTGGTTCAGGGATGGGCCGATCCTTGACCACCAAATTACGGGGGGCGTAAAGCACACAAGCTTTCATAGATACTCCTGCTTTTTTCAAGGCAGAAAAGGGTTGCAAGGCCACATCTGGTTGACAAGAGTGTTGGCCCGCTGAGTTCTGCCTAACTTAACCAGACTCTGCTAGTTTGAATGCTACGCTCTACTCAGTAGGTTATCATGAATAACATATTTTGCGAGTTCTCGGGGGCCTGTCCCCATAGATCCTCCAGCTTCCCGAGTTATCATATTCAGATTAGCTTCCTCAGAAACCAAAGAACTTTGGTATTGCGGTTACGGTTACCGGGAAAAAGGTAATAATGATAAGTGCTGCC
>DAOVVW010000237.1 GCA_030636965.1 Pseudomonadota bacterium
GGGACCCGGTCGTATTCCCTATCTCTATCCCTTTTCCTGTAATCTTTGGGTATTTTTTTGAATTTTTTGGGAACCTGTTTCGGCGCAAGGCTCCTCCATGGGCCCCTGTGGCTTTTTCCTGAATACCAGTTGCCTTCTATGCGGTGATACCAGAGGCCGCTGTGGAAAAAGATCTCGAATGATATATTCGGAACGAAATATACACTCAATCCGGAGATGAGAGAAAGATTGCCGGGCCTTTCAATGACGGTTCCTGGATAGGACCCTGGTCCTCCATAAGATGGGCCTGAATCTCTGTCACGAGGTTCGTAATCCGCCCTCCAGCCGATCTTTCCGGGCTTCTGGTTCCAGTATCCGTAAGGTACCCTTTGGTACTCATGCCTTCTGCTACGGTAGCTCCTTGGAAGCTTCCGGAGATTTCTGGGGACCTTTCCAACAAGAACATGTGTCCAGGGTCCACGGTACGATCCGCCCCAGTACCACTCACTTCGGTGTCTCATATACCAGCGTCCCGTAAAAAAGAAGAGCTCGTAGTTAACATCGGGAACAAAATAAACCTGAAGGTTGGGCACGAAATACAGATGAGCCGGCTGGATGGTCACTATCCCCCGCGGCCCTCGTGGGGGAGTCGAATATACGACGGGTGGAGGAGTTTGATAAGTAACGCATCCGGCAGTCACGACAAATGAAAGCAAAAGCAGCAACAAAGGAACTCTCTTCATGATAAACCTCCTCAAAGTAAGTGGTTATTCCCTGCTAATTATAGCGTACCAGTGCCTGGATGGTTTTACACCTGTATTTATGACACTTAAAGGGGGTGGAAGGTTTAGTGTTAACGCGGAAATTGGAAAATAGAGAATTGGAAATTGTTTTTTACCACAGAGCCACAGAGAGCACAGAGGCACCCTTCGAGTGAGTGCATAGGGCATAGTCTAATAAAAGGTCATTGGGCGTCACGCCTGCGGCGTGAAACGTTCCGTAAGGGCGACGTATCAATCTTATCCTCATAATCTTTCCCACTCAGGCTACCTTGGCTCCTTGCTGCCCAGTATAAAAGTTTACTTTCATACAGGTCAGCAAGGAGCTAAGGAGGATTTCGGCGAAATCCCTATCCTGTTCAGGATAGGCCTGGTGAGGGAAAGATGTGTTTATTCACAAAGGCTTTTCTCTGTGACCTCTGTGACTCTGTGGTGAAACGGCTTTTATCCTTTGCATTCTTTGACTGCTATGAGCTTGATTGCAGTCTATCAGGGGAGAGGAAGAGTGCAGTCCTGATCACAGGATCAATCTTTTTCTGACCGCTCCCACCGCAAAAGTGAATGCGATTAGGAAAAAGACTGCAAGCCAGAGTATATCCGCAAGGTGCCCTAAACTTACAGTTCCAGTAAAAAGAGCCCGGCTGACGGTGACACCATGGGTCAGCGGGAGGAACCATGCCATCGTCTGGGCCCATTCGGGCAGGTTCTCAATGGGGAAGAAGATGCCTGAAAAGAGAAACATGGGGGCGATACCCAGGGTGAAGTAGTACGAGAAAAAATCATAGGACTGGGATTTTGCAGTCACTATCATGGAAAGTGAGGAGAAAAGAAGTCCCACCAGGATGACAAGGGGAAGGGCCAGCAGGGCCCAAAAGCTTTTTACCAGGCCGAACAGGGACATCACGAGGAGCATAGCTACACCGGAAAAGAGGCTCTTGGTGGAACCCCAGAGTATCTCCCCCAGGACGATCTCATCCAGGGATACCGGTGTGGCAAGGATGGCGTCGTATGTTTGCTGTCTGGTCATGCGCGTGAATGCCCCGAAGGTACACTCGAAGGTGGCCGTGTACATGGCGGCAGAACACATAAGGCCGGGAGCCAGGAATGCGATGTATGGGATGCCATTCACAGTTCCCACCATCTTTCCAAGGCCCAGACCCATTGCCAGCAGATAGAGAAGGGGTTCTCCCAGATTCCCGATAAGGCTGGCTTTGTAGTAGGTGAGCCAGACCTTGAAATCCCTGAACCACACATATACGGCCCGATGAGTGACGTCAGGCCACTTGATAGGGCCCCGGGGCTCAGTAGCCTGCCGAACCTGATAAGTCGGTTCGCTCATTCCTTCAGCTCCCTTCCAGTCAGGCGAAGGAAGACATCCTCCAAAGAAGCGCGCCGGTGGAGGATACTTCGTTCGGAACCGATGTTAATACGGGAGAGCAGTGCCATGGCGTCTTCCGTGTACAGGTATAACGTATCAGTGGAGCATTCCACCTCCGCGCCATCAAGGCCGGCGTCTCCGATCACCGACTCGATGCAATCATCCCTGCCCTCGTTCTCCAACAGCCTTATTTCCAGAACCTCCTTGCCTGCGTGCTCCTTTATCAATTCCACAGGACTCCCCTCAACCAGGATCTTCCCATGATCCATTATAACCAGGCGGTCACACAGCTGTTCTGCCTCCTCCATGTAGTGCGTCGTCAATACAAGAGTCGTCCCCTGGCTCTGTAAGGCGCGTAGCTTCTGCCATATGAGGTGCCTTGCCTGAGGGTCCAGGCCGGTGGTGGGTTCATCCAGGATGAGAACCTTGGGTTCGTTGATCAGGCCTCGGGCGATTAGAAGTCTTCTCTTCATGCCTCCGGATAGACGCATGAGAGGACTCTGGGCGTGCTCAGCGAGCTGGAAAAAATCCAGCAGTTGTGTTGACCTAATGTTAGCTTCACGTTTCCCTATACCGTGATAACGGGAGTAGATGATCAGGTTGTCGATGACGGTAAGATCCATGTCCAGGTTGTTTTCCTGGGGGACTATTCCTATACGTGACTTAACCTTCCGGGCATTTGTCGACACATTCATACCGAGCACAGACAAGGTTCCTTCGGTTACCAGGAGATGATTGGTGATCATGCGCATGATTGTGGTTTTGCCCGCTCCGTTAGGGCCCAGGAAACCGAAACACTCGCCTTTTCGGACACTGAAGGAGATACTGTCAACTGCCGTAAAGTCGCCGAACCTTTTTGTCAGATCTGTTGCATTGAGGATCAAGTCGTTATTCTGTTTCAATTAATGCTCCTCGGGAACTCGATATCACACCCTGATGACGAGGGTGTCTGCCAATTTATCGTGCCACGCCTGTTTCCTCCTGTCCCATATGGCCCACATATACCCGATATACAGCAGGCTGGATGGAATATATCCCAGTGTCCGTCCCAGGGCCCTGGCATAACTTA
>DAOVVW010000292.1 GCA_030636965.1 Pseudomonadota bacterium
AGGCGGAAGAGAAAGAACGCTTGATTGGGCGGTCCCAGGCATGGACAAGGGAACTGCTGGCCCTCCGCCAACTGGGGGAATCATCAGGGAGGGATATTCTTAAAACGTTGTTCAGGAATACTGTGGAAGCGGTTTCAGATACTCTCCAGGTAGAAACAGTGTCGCTGATGCTGATGGATGGCGAGAACCTTGCTGTTACAGATGCCATTGGACTTCCCGGGGAAGTTATCGGTCGTGTGCAAGTCAAGGCTGGCAGTGGGATCTCGGTTTGGGTTGCCGAGAAGGGTGAACCCCTTCTTATTAACAACATTGAAAAGCACGAACTTTTCAAGCCCTCGTCATTTTCGGGGCAGTATTCTACCCAGTCGGCGATGTGTGTGCCGTTGAAAAGAGGCGAGAGGGTCCTGGGTGTATTAAACGCCAACAACAAGCTGGATGGGACACTTTTTTCCCAAAGCGATCTGGATCTTCTTGTTACTATTGGGTCCCAGGTTGCTCTAGCCATTGATAACATGCGCCTGTTTCATGGTCTCGAAGAAAAAGCCGATGCACTTGAAAAGGCCCATGAAGAGCTTGTCAGACTTGACAAGGACAAGACGGAGTTGATCCTGAATATCTCCCATGAACTGAAAACGCCCCTAACGTCCATTATAGGTTTTGCCAGCCTGGTCCATACCCTCGATCTGCAGGGCGACATCGAGGACCTGGGCGATTACATGGAAAGGCTTGAGGATTCGGCTGCCCGTTTGAACCATATTGTTGAAAGAATGCTGGAGCTTTTCCGTCTTGAAGCGGGACGTATCCCCTGGAAAGAGGACCTTCACAAACCTTCGGACATAATTGCCAATGCCGAGGAAAATTTGGGCATCCAGCTGAGGAACAGAGAAATAGTGAGGTCGTATGAAGAAGTCTCAAATAGCAGAGTGATTGGTGATCTTCCCATGCTGGCCAGGACCCTCGAGCTTATTCTTGAAAATGCAGTGAAGTTTTCTCCTGAGGGCTCTCCCATAACTGTCGCCGGCAGTTGGTTATCAGAACTACCCCGCATCCCGGACTATGCTCCTAATCAATCCCTTGACATGGCGAGCGGATCTAATGGGTGGGTCGAGTTCGTCGTTACCGATCAGGGTGAGGGGATGGAGGAACGAGAGATACAGTATATTTTCGAAAAATTCAGGCAGCTTGGAGACATAATGACTACCAAACCCTCCGGGGTGGGGTTGGGGCTTTCAATTGCCAGAGCGATCATAGAGCGCCATCGGGGAGCGATCTGGGTCAACAGTACGCCAGGCGAAGGCAGCAGCGTGCATCTTCTGCTGCCCGGCAAAAAGGATGAAAAAGAATGAAAAAGCTCTTTGTTCCCGGTTTCTCCTTTTCCTCAGTTACCGCGGACGTCAGAGGCAAAGGTGAAGACAGACCTGATATGGGGCTGATCTACTGTCACGGCCTATCTGCGGCAGCCGGTATATTCACAACTAACAGTATGGCTGCGCCTCCAGTAAGACTGTGCAGGGAACGTCTTGCCTCAGGTGGAGTGAGAGCAGTCCTGGTCAACAGCGGCAACGCCAACGCCATGACCGGTAAAGAAGGGTACGAGGACGCTGTTGCCCTGTGCAGATCGGTTGCCGAGCTGCTGGATGTGCCGGCTGAATCAGTCCTTTTCTGTTCCACAGGGGTCATCGGCGAGCGCCTCCCTGTTCACAGAATGGAAGAGGCCCTCCCCCGGTTGACGGGAAACCTTTCTGATAGGGGTGCGGGTCTCTTTTCGGAAGCGATCCTCACCACAGACACTTGTACCAAGATCGCTGGCAAGCAGACAGAAGTATCTAAAGGAACAGCCGGCCTGCTTGGTATAGCCAAGGGTGCCGGTATGATAGCCCCGAAGATGGCGACAATGCTGGCTTTCATAATGACTGATGCGAACATTGAGCCTGATACTATGGGAACGATGCTGAGAGAGGTTAACCAAGAGACCTTTGGTGCAATAACCATTGACGGGGATACATCCACCAACGATACGGTGCTTTTCATATCTTCCGGTGCTGGACCTGCGGTCAGGGACGAGCAGGATATTCAGGCTATAAGTACCGCACTCAAGAATGTGTGCCTTGATCTTGCCGAGCAGATCGTATCCGACGGAGAGGGAACTACCAGGGTCGTACAGGTTCAGGTAGGAGGTGCTGTTGACGACGACCAGGCGCAGTCTGCAGCCAGGGCCGTGGCGGAATCGCTCCTTGTGAAGACCGCCTTTGCAGCTGCGGATCCTAATTGGGGCAGAATAGCCGCAGCTGTAGGATATTCAGGGGCTGAAACTTCATCCGATGCGCTATCTCTCAGTATCGGTGACGTTCAGGTACTTGCCGGTGGCCGTCTCGTGGACGGATATAATGAGAGTTTGGCAGCTGAGCAGATGAGCCAGAAAAGATACACCATCGGTATATCCCTGGGGAACGGACCGGGTAGTGCCAGCATTTTAACGACGGACCTCACAGAAGAGTACGTGAGAATAAACTGCGAGTACCGGTCTTGATTTATTCGATACGGAATTCAGAAGTCAGAATTCTGAATCCAAGATCGTGATGCGTAGTTCGTGACGCGTGATGAGTGGAAACAGGCTTTGGGCATTGGGCGCTGGGCCTACAAAAGGTACCAC
>DAOVVW010000181.1 GCA_030636965.1 Pseudomonadota bacterium
CCTTCGTAGTGTAAAAGGGTTCGAAGATCTGCTGTTGCACTTCCTTGTTTATTCCGGTACCGGAATCCTCAATGGACAGGGCTATCGTTTTTTGCCTCTTGTTAAGACGGTTTTTTATAACAACGGCCCCGCCTTCCGGCATGGACTCCACCGCGTTGGTGAGAAGAATGATGAGAACCTGCCTCAGCCTGTCCCTGTCCCCACGTACATCCGGTAGATCTGGTACAGTGTCCACCTCGAAGGTATGTTTACTCATCCTGCCTTGAACACTTAAAAGCGGGACTGTGGAAGAGACCAGTTCGGCGACATCTGTCCTTGCGAAGGCATAATCTCTCACCCTGGTGAAATCGAGAAGGTCACGTATGATCTGGCTGCTCCTGCTTACCTCATCCATTATCATCGTGAGGTAGTCCTGAAACAGGTTGAGCGTGTTTACTGTGTTTTTCTTCTTTCCGGTTTCCTTTTTCAGCGTTGGCAGCCGGGCCAGCAGTGCCTCCGTCGAGGCAGAGATGGTCGCCAGCGGGTTATTGATCTCGTGAGCGATCCCTGAGGCCACCTGGCCTACGGCAGCAAGTTGGGCACCTTTCTTCAGCGCGTCCTCCATCCTTGTTCTCTCCGTTATGTCGTGTAGAAGGCAATGGGTTTTCATAAGCCCTGTTTCCTCATCCAGAGATGCCCTTCCGAACAGGGCCACATGGATCTTCTGCCCATCGCTGGTGACAAGTTCCAGATCCGGGACCTGTATTTCCCCTTTAGCCAGAAGTATGGGAAAATTCTTTCTGACCTCCTTTTTGTAAGCATCTGAAACAAAATCAATAAAACGTTTGCCGATCACATTGTGGCTTTCGTATCCCATCATCTTCAGCCATGCCGAGTTGATCTCATTGATCGCGCCATCCTCACTTAAGGACTGGTAGCTGAGTGGGTTGTTCTCATACAGGAGACGGTAACGCTTCTCTCGCTCCTTTAGCACACTCTCGGCACGTTTCTGATCCGTGATATCACGTACGGAGGTCACGCGAACCGGTTTGCCCTGGTAGGTCGTATTTGTGCCCTGAATCTCTGTAGTAATATAACTCCCGTCCTTCCGGACCGATTCGTGCTCGTACCTGCCCTCGAAACCGGCCTTGATCTTTTCCAGAACAAAATCTCTCCATTCAGGCGCGACAAACTCAATGACACTTTTTCCGATTAACTCTTCCGGGTTGTATCCGAGCATATCGGCTATCTGGTTGTTTGATTCAATAACGATCCCTTTTTCGGTGATAACGATTCCTTCAAAAACTCCCTCGGAGATCTTCTTCAGCCTTTCTTCGCTCTCCCTGAGAGCATCTTCAGCACCGAGCTTGTCTGTAAGGTCATTTACCAGAGCCAACCGGCAATGCCGATTATCGATGACCGTGTCGTGGGTAAAAATCTCCACTAAAATAATCGTCCCATCCTTTTTCCTATGTTTCCATATCCCTGCCCTTTCCCGTCCCGGCCCAGCCTCGGCCACAAATTTTTCAAGACGAGGGATCTCATCCTGGGGACGGATATCTCTTATCGTCATACCCAGTAACTCTTTCTTCGTGTATCCATAATGATCCACTGCTGATTCGTTAGCTGCCAATATTTCCAGCGTCTCAGTATCAAAGAGCCACATCGGCATGGGATTCTGATCGAACAACCTCCTGTATCTTTCCTCAGAATTTCTGAGAGCCTCTTCGGCTATTTTCCGTTCGCTTATATCTCTGGTGACGCCCTGGATACCGTTGATCTCCCCGTCCTGGTCTCTGAGAAATGCACATGTCACTTCTCCCCAGACAAAGGAGCCGTCACTGTGTATGAACTGGATCTCAAATGTCCTCGATCTCCCGGGATCAGTACCAGGCTCCTTTTCCTTTTCCAGTTCCTCCCCGAGGATCCTTTTAATGAGATTAATTGAATCGGGTGTCATAGCGTCTTCGATAGTCTGGGAGATAGCTTTCTCTACAGTAACTCCACGAAATTGTGTGATCGACGGGCTGAAATACTGATACTTTAATTTAAGATCCATGGTCCAGATGACATCGATGGCGTTATCAGCCAGGAGCCTGTACTTTTCCTCGCTTGCCATAAGAGCCGTTTCGGCTTTTTTCCTGACGCTGATATCCCTGGCGTGGGCTATGTACCGGTCCTGGCCATCTGTTTGCATTCTTGCGATACGGACCTCCACCGGGAAAACGGCCCCGTCTCTGTGCTGATGTTCACCTTCAGCAGTTACTGCCTCTCCCTCCTCGATAGCCGCCAGCCTCTTTGAAACGATCGACCTGTCCTGGCCGACGATGAAGTGCGAAGCGTTCATCTGTATGAACTCCATAGGGCTGTAACCCAGGGCCTGGCACGCTCGTTTATTTGCCGCGAGTATATCTCCCTGGCCATCCATCAGGTACACTGGCTCTGCCGCCTCGTTGAAGAGGACCCGGAACCGCTCCTCGCTGGCAACTAACGCTCCCTCCCTGGATCTGACAGCTCTGGTCATCTTGTTGAACGAATCCACAAAACCTGACAATTCCAGATATTTCCCGTCAAGGTCCTCACCGTAACGACCCGCCGCGATCAGATCAGCCATCTCCTCGAGCCTTCTGATAGGTTTCATTCCCTGCCGCTGCAGGACCAGAAACGTCAACATAGTGAAACTCATAAGCAGAACCATCCATATAATAACCACACGACGCGCGTCGTACATGATTCCGAGCGCTATCCTTTCCTTCTGAAATACAGCGATCACCCATCCGCTGCCTTCGCTGGTGGTCACACTGGAAAGTCCTCTTTCCTTTTCCCAAGTCTCCTCATACGTTCCCGGGCGGCCTTCAATTGCATTGCGTATGGAGGGAAGGTTCAACAGGTTCGCTCCCTGTCGGACTAGCTTTTCATTCGGATGCGCTATGGTCACTCCGCGCCTGTCGGTTATGACAATGGTTACATGCTCCTCCGGCAGGGACGATGTCACCGTACGGCTTAACTCTTTCAGATTGAGTTGGGCCATGAGAACACCATCTCTGAGACGCAACGAGATCGTGACCGCGGGATCATTGGTATGAGGTGAGATGAAGGAGTCAGACCAGTGAACATCGTATCCCTTTAATTTAATGGCGCCCTGAAAGCTTTTATGCCCTGACATGTCCAGATCTATGTACTCTTTGTTATCGGGGAAGGTCTTAACAATCCGCCCCTTTTCGCCAAGGACCTGTACTATTTCCAAAAGGGGGTGGAATGCGCTGACATGATCAAGTTTCTCCAATTCGATTTCCACATATTCTATTCCATGCTGGTCGATCTGAAGTTTAAGTTCACGGAGTTCAGCAACGTGGTGATCGAGGAATACTTTGACATACTCCTTAACATGGTGAGCCAGATCGAAGTTCCTTCTCGAGGTATCCTGCAGGAACTGTTCTGCGTAGTAGTTCAGGAGATATACACCTAAGGACGCGGATAGAATGATTGTAACTATGAAAAAAATTATGGCTCTGCGTATCAGGCTCGGTCGCAGTCTTCTCATTGGTCCTCCACGGTCTTAAATAAGCCATTAGTGATAGTGTGAAGGATGAGCGGGCGCATGGCATCGCCTTCGGCGTCCAGCCTGAAGTTTCTCTGTACACCAGGGAGTTCTTCCTTCCTGAGGATCGATTCCTTTACTTTTTCGGGTGAGAAAGTCTGTTCTTCATTAAAACATCTTTCAAGGATCCTGACCGCCTCGTAATTAAAGATCGCCACGAAAGTCGGTTCCCGGTTAAATCGTTCCATGAAGGAATCATGGAACTTCCTGTACCTTTCCGACGGATCAGTTGAATCTATTGACTGGAGGAAAAGGAGACCTTCCACAGCCGAGCCGCCGTTTTGCAC
>DAOVVW010000082.1 GCA_030636965.1 Pseudomonadota bacterium
CACCAGGTTCACAAGACTCTGGGTCTGTTTATCCCACTGATCGTCGTTAACTGTCTGATTCTTGGGAGAGCTGAAGCGTTTGCTTCACGACGCCCTGTATTGACCTCCGTAATAGATGGTGCCGGTATGGGACTCGGGTTTACAGTCGCCCTCGTGGCAATAGGAGCCGTAAGGGAGATCCTGGGGAGCGGAGCTTTACTCGGGTATCCAATACTGGGTGCCGCGTACCAGGATATGCTCGTCATGGTCCTTCCTCCAGGAGCTTTCCTGGCCATGGGAGTTCTGTTGGGCGGCTTCAACGCCATGGATAGGTCATAAGCTTAACTCACCAGTTGTTGCAAATTTAATACATCTGTTGCATTCATAACACATATTTACACTGAAAGTTTACTCATGTTGTTAAATACGTTTGTGAACATAATTCTCTAACTACTTGAAATACATGATAATTGCATTTTGCAGTTATTTGTTGGTCTATTGGCACGCTTGTTGCCATATAAGACAAGGATGCCTTCACTAATTCAGCAAAAGACCCTCAAGGGGACGATGGAGTTTGTGGGCACGGCCCTTCACAACGGTCTGGAAACCTCCGTCAAAATATCACCTTCTAAGCCTGATACTGGTTATAGATTCAGGCGCGCCGATATTCCGGGTGCTCCGGAGGTAGAGGCGTGTGTAGCCAATATCAGGGATACTTTGCTCGCTACGAGTCTGGGACTTAACGGTGTTTACATACATACAGTGGAGCATCTGCTCTCGGCCCTGGCTGGCTCAGGTGTTGACAACGCATCCATCGAAGTATTGGGTGACGAGATCCCGATTCTCGATGGCAGCGCGGCACCATTTACCAGAGGTATCGAGAAAGTGGGTCTTTGTGAACAGAATATACCCAAGAGGATGCTCAGGATTAAAGAGAGTATCAGTGCCGAGAGGGGCGATTCATCGGCCATTCTAAATCCATCTGACGATTTCTCTGTTCACTTCATAATTGAATTCGAAAACACATTTGTTGGAAGGCAGGAGCTTAACTTCCAATACTCTCCTGATGCCTACCGGAAGGACATAGCATTTGCGAGGACCTTCGGGTTCATGAGGGATGCCGAGTACCTTATGGAAAAAGGCCTTGCCCTTGGCGGTTCCATGGAAAACGCAGTTGTAGTTGGAGACGACGGGGTAATCAACCCGGAGGGGCTACGTTCGCCGGATGAGTTTGTGAGGCACAAGATACTCGATACTATCGGCGACCTCTCTCTCCTGGGGATTCCTATACTTGGCACTTACTCCGGATTTAAGGCGGGTCACGGGGTAAACAGGCTCCTTATGATGGAGGTAATGAACCAGCCTGGAAAATGGGATCTTGTCTGTATTGAGGAGACCGATAGCGATGATATGATTTTCTATCCAGCCCATGATACAGATCTCCCGTCCATGGTATCATCCCCGTAATAGAGACAGCTTTTGGATTCTGAAGCCGTGACCTTGTTGGTCACGGCTTTTTTTATGCTAATGTAATATCAACGCGCCCATTGAGGGGCGCCCAAATCGATGACTTGCATGGCAAGTTAATTACCATCGCGCCCGTGCATGGCGCCCGGATCGATGACATAAATCTTGAGTCATTGATCCGTGAGGGAAGCGGAAACGACGCTTTTCGCTTCCCGATGAGCAAAAAGCCGCTCACGGACTTTTTACGACCATATCAATGATTAAATGATAAATTCTAGTGAAGCCCAACCGGCAGTATTGGCGCGGGAAATATTCGGAACTCTTGCAGAACTGTTCCCCGTGTGTTGTGCAAGTGACGAGTTCTATTACTTTCCCCAGGTAGTGGGCAAGGAAAGGAACTGGTCATCGTGGGACGATTTTTCAGATACTTCCCTTCAACATCTTTCAGGTAAGCTTTCCGGATGGCAGGAAGATCTTTCATCCGTCTCTGATCCGGATATGTCCCGGGAGGCAGTGACAGATGTTTCCCTTCTCAAACACCTGTGCGGTACTCTTCTCGAACAGCTCACTGAGGTGGCCTTTCACAGATCTCAGCCCACCTTCTACCTCTCTGTTGCCAATATAGGCATCGCAGAAGCGATTGAATCCGGCGAGAAAGAAGCTTTAATTGATAGAGTCAGTACCCTTTCCGACTTCCTTGTAATGGGAATGGATAACCTGAAAGTTGTTCCGGAGATCTTTCGCGATCGCGGTGCTGAAATGGCGGACAGAACGAGAGAATGGTTCCAGGCTCTTGCACAGGGCGGGCACTTGATATCCCCGGCCCTGGAAGCGGTGGAAAAATATGGTGACCGGTTGAAAAGAATACCAGTCAAGAGCGATTTCAGACTGCCGGAGGAGGTATTTAGTCGGATCGTGGCCAAACACATGGGATGCGACATGGGGATCGAACAGATACTGGCTGAACTGGAGGAAGAAGCAAGCAGGATGAAGGAGTTCATTGATGAAGTGTCAGATGCGATGAGCCCGGGAGGAGCCTGGCAGGATGTGTACGAGAATATGCCAAGGCAGCCTGTGGGGGAGGGTTCGCTTCCGGGCATGTTCGGGAAACAGATAGACGAACTAATGGCCCACTGTCTTGCCGCGGAAATGGTATCTCCTGAGTTGGCGCAGACATGTCCTGTCAAGGTAGGCAATGTCCCGGTTTCACTTTCCGCTATCCGCTCAGCCGATTCATACAGCGCAAAGCCGGGCCACCCTCCCGCGGGAGGAACTTTCTACATCTTTGATGAGGGTAACTCCGAGAGGTCAGCCAGCGGCCTTCACCCGGAGTACAGGATGACGGCAGCCCATGAAACGTGGCCGGGGCACCACCTGCTGGATATATCCAGGTGGAACCAGAAAAACCCCTTGAGAAGACCCCTGGAAAGGCCTCTTTTCTACGAAGGGTGGGCCTGTTTTGCGGAACAACTCATGTTTGAAACGGGATATTTTTCAGGGCATCAGGACCTTCTTATTCTCGCAAAACGCAGGATGAGGCATGCCCTGAGAGGTGCGGTGGATATTTCGCTACATACCGGCCGAATGGACATTCCAGCGGCAGCCAGGACACTTTTGGTTGCTGGCTATTCCAGGAAACTAGCCGAAAAAACGGCTCTCAAGTACACTCTGCACCCCGGCTACCAGGTATGCTACACTATCGGATTACGAAGGTTTACATCGCTGTACGATCGGTTCGGAAAGGACGATGTTTCAGGTTTTGTAAGAACGATACTGGCACAGGGGGAAATCCCCTTTGATGCGCTGGAGCGAGTATTATCAGTTGAAAGTTGTTAGTTGTTGGTTGTTAGTAAAATAATTATCTATCCTATGTTTAACTATCAACTAACCACTAACAACCTACAACTTGCCCCGAGTTAAGATAAGGTTAAACTCCCAAGGCGATGTTTGATCAAAAAGAGATAATGGAATTCAAAACATGACGAACCAATTCCTCGGATATCACTCTGAATGGAACCTTGGCAGCCCGGGCGGATGGGACTACCAGCGCATCACCCAGATGATCGGCAAAAAAACCTGGGCGAATCTCAACAGGATAAAACCTGTTGATGTAGATCTTGATTTCGACCATCCACTCCTTTATCCGGTTTATGGTTTCGTGGAGATGCTGGTGGGTGCTCACCGGGAGAGAGAAGGGTCCAATTCAGGGTTTATAGCCGTCGTGGCCGAAGAAGAGACATTGACCGATGTGACCGAGAACATAAATCTGGCCGGTCACCTTAATGAGGTGGATGGCATTTCCAGTGCCTTGATGGCGCCCCACGAACTTGAGCTGGATGACGGCAGAGTCTCGTGGCAGGGCAACCCGGTTTCGGTGATCTTCATGGATTTCAACTCCGACGTTTTCCTTTCACTGCACCGCAAACATGGACTTGAACCTCTACTGAAAGCCGTATCGGAGGGCAGGGTCATCAATCCCAGGGGCACTGAACCCATAAACGTTAAGAGCATGTTCGAGGTGATAACGGGCCCTGAGCAAAAGAGGTTCAACCACATATCAGTCCAAAGGACGCCATGGACCAGGAGATTCTCTCACAGGGAAACAACAGGGCCGGCCGGTGAGCACATCGGTGATCTGGTCAGGTGGACTCACGAGAACTGGGAGAACCTGGTCCTCAAACCCGAACGGGGGTATTCCGGCATGGGTGTCAGGGTGGGGGTGGTCAATCCCGATCCGGACGAGGCAGTGAACCTGGCTCTTGCAGAGGGAAGCTACATCGTGCAGGAGAAGATTCCCCTGAATCTCTGGGCGGAGGACAGCCCGAGCATCAATAGACAGACCGGTAAAGTTGTCCTGGAACGATACCAGACCGATTTCAGGTGCCTCATGGGACCCGATGGTCTCTTTGGATTTCTGGTGAGGTTCGGAGGTGTTCCCACCAACGTGGGTAGTGGAGGGGGAGTCCAGCCTCTTGCTGTTCTCAGGTCGCAAATGAGCGTGAGGGAAGCTGTGCATCGAATCAATGATGCTATCTGTAGTATCAGCTACGGTGACCTGCTGGAGGTAGTGGAGGGACAGGAGAAGATGGCTATTGATGAGAAATTCACCTATCTCCTCGGTCCCATCTGGCTTGGCCTAAGGCCAAGGATAATCACCGACGGCCAGCTTGACAGCCTTAAAGAATACTGTCGGGCGATGTGGGCTGACTGCCTGACTCTTGAGAAAATGTGGCTGGACGGGGAGCTTGACGAGTATATAACTATCGAGGAAGCTGAACTTGCGATCGCCCGGTCTCAGCCATGGGGAGGATCAGCCGCTGTCTTCGCTTCAGACGGACTGTTCAGTTTCGGAGCCCACCCGGAGGAAGAATGAGCATAAAGGTGGATCCCGACTGGTGGAAGACGCTTTTTGATGAGGTCTACCTTCTTACCGACGCCAGATCCGTATGCGACGAGGACTTGACCAGGCGTGAGATAGACGTGATCTGCGATCTCATCCCCGTGGAAATGCATCACCGAATACTTGATCTGTGCGGAGGCCAGGGGCGACACAGCATGGAACTTTCATCACGGGGTTTTCCCAACTGCACAGTGCTGGATTACTCCCAGTACCTGATAGATGTGGGAGTGGAGATGGCCGGTCGAAGTGGTTATGAGGTAGAATTTCTGCAGGGCGATGCTCGGGAGACAGGTTTGCCGAAGAGCAGTTACGACCATGTACTTATACTGGGCAACTCCATAGGCTACCTTCCGGGTCCCGACGACGACAGCCGGATACTGATGGAGGCTTTCAGGGTACTCAAGCCTGGATCATGGATACTGGTGGATGTAGCCGACGGTGAGCAGATAAGAGATAGTCTTTGCCCCAACGCCTGGCACGAGATCGATGAAGACATAGTCGTTTGCAGAACTCGGCAGATCGAGGACGGATCCGTCCTCGCAAGGGAGGTCGTGGTCTCCAAAGAGCAGGGACTCATCAGGGATCAGAGCTATTCCATAAGGTATTTTGAGGCTGAGAGTTTAAGGGATATGATGATCGGAGCCGGTTTCGAAACCGTCACAGTGCACAGGGATTTTAAGCCCCACGACAGGGAAGGTGACTACGGCTTCATGAACCGTCGCATAATAGCTACTGCAAAAAAAGCGGAAAAATGAGTTAGAAAATGATACTTTTCGCTTTCCGTGGAGTAAGAAGCCATGGATGGACTTTTTGCGACCCTACTAATAATTACCCTTGAGTGAAACTCATCAAGGGAATATTATGAAGCACAATTTGATGATGGCTTACCGATGCACACAGGGAGGTTGTAAATGAAGGGAA
>DAOVVW010000002.1 GCA_030636965.1 Pseudomonadota bacterium
AAGACGGATAAAGCAATAGTCCTGATGAATAAATATCCCTATAACAATGGACATATTATGGTGGCGCCCCGCACGCACACCGCTGATTTTGATGAACTGGCGGCTGATGAGTTCACAGAACTGATGGAGGTTTTCAGGTTCAGCATGAAAGCCCTTCAAAAGTGTATGTCACCAGAAGGTTTCAATGCGGGCCTGAACCTGGGGCATTCCGGTGGTGCGGGAGTCGAGGACCACCTTCACTGGCACATAGTCCCCAGATGGCAGGGAGATACCAATTACATGCCGGTCATTACCGGAACCAGGGTGATTCCGGAGGCTATTGAGGAGACATATGATAAGCTTATACCCATATTCCGTAAATTCGGCAGTCAGGAGGGGTGAATCAAGATGATGAAATACCTGCGAGCACTTTTAATTTTCTTTCTGGCCCTGGTTCTTGCCGGGTTCATCCAGCAGAATTCACAGAGTGTGATCCTGAAATACTTCGGATACAACACTGCCGCGCTGCCCCTCTCGCTATTCATGATCATTGCTTTTGCTTTAGGATACCTTCTGGCGATCCTTGTGGGGTTGACTGGCACTGTCCGGGGGAAGTTCAAACTGCTGCAGTCGGAAAAGGAAGTAAAAAGACTAAAGAGCGAAGCGACACAGTATACGGATGAAAGTGAAGACAGTAAGGAAACAACCTCTGAAACTCCTGAAGAGGAGGATGGAAAAAACCTTTCGACTCAGCGAATTTCCCCTGCCGCAGACTGGGAGGATTCGGATCCGGAGGGGGATGAGTAGAGTTGGATAACCCCACCGCCGGCAAGTCAGGCCGAAGATCCAGGGCCATTATAAGGCTGCTGCGGTTTATCCCGATCGTCATTATCCTTTCCCTTGCTCATACAGCATTCACCAGCTCCTCGGACGTGTATCTTGGAGAAGCGTACTATATGTCAGGTAATCTGGCGGAGGCTGAAGAATATTTAGGCAGGGCAGCAGAAGGTGGCGGACCTGGATCTGTGAGGGCGCTATACCTGCTGGGCAGAATATCTCTGCTCACGGGCGACTTCCGACAGAGTAAGGAATTTTTTGAAAGATCAGAGGAAAAGTTCCCCGAAAATGTCAAATGGAAGGGGATACTTGGGATCGGGGATGCTCTTTACAGCGGTGGCTACTATTCGGAGGCTACGAGAAGGTACAGGGAAGCAAAGCACGCAGGAGCACCAGAGGGCATTGTTGAGCTGAAGATCGCCCTATGTGAGATGGCATTGGACAGGCACGACAGTGCCCTTGCCAGAGTGAAGGCTGTCTTGCCCGGGATACCTGTATTGTCTGCCTGGATCGGTAGAGAGGAAGATTTTTTCGCCTCCCTTGCTCTCCAGGGATTTGAGGGGAAGGAACCCGTTACGGAACAACTATACGTTCTCCTTGGTCCGTTACCGTCCAGAGAGAAGCTTCCTTCCCGGATCCGGGATGCAGTAGAGGATGTTCCCAGTAGCAAAGTAAAGGTCATGGGTAGAACATATTTCCGCTTCGGACCTTTCGCTGATCCTGTAGAGGGAATGCTTTTGTCAGAAAATCTCAGAAAGCTGACGTCCTATGAAGTGAGGATGATCAGAAAGTGAAAAATTCACAGTCAAAAGATGGTACATCCACTCCCATGATGAAACAGTACCTCTCCATCAAGGGTCAGCATCCCGACGCTATTCTCTTCTTCCGTATGGGGGATTTTTACGAGATGTTCATGGAGGACGCCGTTTGTGCGGCCGATGTGCTCAAGATCGCCCTGACCAGCAGGGACAAAGGCAAGGATGATTCCGTCCCTATGTGCGGTATTCCGTATCACGCTGCACAAGGATATCTGAACAAGCTCGTCCAGGCCGGACATAAGGTTGCCATATGCGAACAGGTTGAAGACCCGAGGAAGGCCAGGGGACTCGTGAAACGGGAGGTCACCAGGGTCGTTACACCTGGTACGGCCGTGGAAGAGACCCTCCTCGACGCCACAGAGCCATCCTACCTGGCATCTGTTGTTGTGTCCGATGAGGAGGCCGGGTTGGCTCTGGTGGATGTATCCACCGGTGAATTCAGGGTCCTGCAGCTGACTGGCGATGACGTCCTGGGGGAACTTGAAACCGTTTTGGCACAGTTTTCACCGAGGGAGATTCTCCTCCCGGAAAATGCCGGGACCTTTCAGGGAGGGGGTCATATAACGAGACTGGAAGGCTACAGATTCAAACCTGATCTTGGAGATGAGACGCTACGTAATTTCTTCGGAGTCCGGACCCTGGCGGGATTCGGTATCGAATCAAATTCCCTTGCCGTAGGTGCGGCTGGTGCGGCCCTGTCCTATCTGGAGCAGGTGCATCAATCCGGCCTGAAGCATATAAGGGGTCCGGTTCCTCTCTACCCCGCAGAGAACCTCATTCTTGACGAAACTACCCTTACTAACCTGGAAATAACCAGAGTAGTACCGGGGGGCGAAAAAGATGGCAGCCTTTTTCATCTGATGAACGTTACGGTAACCCCCCAGGGTGCCAGGCAGTTGAGAGAGGTCCTGGTACGGCCACTCAAGTCCGTTGAACGAATTGAAGCCCGGCTTGACCTGGTGGACGAGATGGTTTCGGATGTAGTTCTCAGGGGAAAGATACGCGGTATCCTGAAGAAAATGTCCGATGTCCACAGGATACTGTCCAGGGTAAGCTCCAGGACAGCATCTCCCAGGGATCTCGGAGCGTTGAGAGATACACTGGAGCAGATACCGGCTTTGAGGACCCTTCTGTCGGAACTCGATTCCAACCTGGGCAAGGATATCAACCAACGTGTGCATGACCTTGAGGATCTTAGAACGCTCCTTATCAAGGCGATCGTCGACAATCCACCCAATGTTATCAAGGATGGAGGTGTCATCAGGGAGGGTTACGACAACGAACTCGATGAGCTGGTGACACTCTCAACTGACGGGAAATCCTTTATAAGCTCCCTGGAGTCAAGGGAGCGGGAGCAGACGAAGATCCCTTCCCTGAAGGTGGGGTTCAACAGGGTGTTTGGCTACTACCTGGAAGTGACCAACACCCATAGAGAATTGGTGCCGGAACATTATGTCAGGAAGCAGACCCTTGTAAATGCAGAGAGGTTCATTACGCAGGAGCTCAAAGAGATGGAGGACAGCATTCTCAGTGCTCAGGAGAGATTGCTGCGAAGGGAAAAAGAGCTCTTTGACGGAATATGTGACCAGATATTGAGGTTCATCGGAGAACTGCAGGAGACAGCTGCCTCAATCGCCGAATCGGATCTTTTTTCCGCTCTGGCTGAGCTTGCCCATAACATGAGTTACGAAAGACCAGTCGTACTGGAAAATGATCCGGAGAGGAGAATGGCAATATCTGCAGGGAGACACCCTGTACTGGAACGGATAAATCTTGAAGAAAGTTTTGTTCCCAATGATTCGTATCTTGACTCCACAGACAGCCGTCTCCTTATCATAACCGGGCCTAATATGGCCGGTAAGTCTACCTATATGAGACAGGTCGCGCTGATCGTTATCATGGCCCAGGCAGGCTCCTTTGTTCCGGCTACCGAGGCGATCATAAGCCCTGTGGACAGGGTTTTTACAAGAATAGGTGCTTCGGACGTTCTGACGAAGGGGCTTTCCACTTTCATGGTGGAGATGGTTGAAACGGCGGCCATCCTGAACAATGCAACACCGGACAGCCTTATAATACTGGATGAGATAGGACGCGGGACCAGTACCTTCGATGGGATCAGTATCGCCTGGGCCATGGCTGAGTATCTACTTGAGGGCACGAGGCAGGGATGTAGAACGATGTTCGCCACCCATTATCATGAACTGACAGAACTTGCTCTGACTGTAGAGGGTGTTCGAAACTTCAACGTGGCGATAAGGGAGTGGGGCGACAAGCTGGTATTCCTGAGAAGTGTTAAGGAAGGACCGTCCGACAAGAGCTACGGTATCCAGGTCGCCAGGCTTGCCGGCCTCCCAGAAGATGTAATCGCAAGAGCGAAGACGATCCTTCAAAACCTGGAGGATATGGCCATTGACAGGAAAGGCAGACCTGCCATAGTCGCTGGTTCTGGAGAGGGACTTTTACCGGTAAATGATCCAGTCCTGCCGAAGCCTCAGATGGATCTCTTTTCATCTGCGGGCAAAAAGCTTTTAGAGGAGATATCATCCATCGATCTTGACGGTATGGCGCCCATTGAGGCCCTTAACTACCTTGCTGACCTGAAAAGGCGATATAGCGAAGATGAGGATTGATTTAAGTAAAAGTGAAAATGACACTTTTCACTTTTTACGACCATATTATGATTAATAGAAGAACAGTCTTATATACTGCGTTAGCTGTCTCTCTCCTTTTGGGATCTGCAACCGAGGCCACGGCTAAATCCTACTGCGAGAGGCTGTATGATGCGGCCAGAAGAGATTATTACGCTCTGCTCAAAAGCGAACGTAAGCAGAGGTTTCATGATAGCTGGGACAGGGTTATAGATAAGTTTAGTCAGATCGTGGATAAGTATCCGGGGTGTTCAAAGGCACCCGATTCACTCTTCAACATCGGTGTGCTTTACAGGAAGCTCTACAGAAAATCCTGGCTGAGAAAGGACCTGGAAAGCGGTCTTGATGCCTTTCGTCGACTTGCAAAAAAATACCCTAAGAGCAAGCTTGCGGATGATGCCCTCCTGATGGCTGCCGAGATACTAGAGGAGAAGGGTGACAAAAAGAGCGCATATAAGGCATATGACTCCATTGTCAGATCATATCCAAAAGGGGATATGACCGGTCAGGCGAAAGATAAGCTCAAGCAGCTTGCCAGATATGCGCCAACAAGGAAAAAAACTCCCGTAAGTTCCGGTTCGAAGAAAGTTACCATCACCAGGATCAGACACTGGTCCAATCCCGAATACTCAAGGGTAGTAGTGTATGCAACCGGGAAGGTCAGTTTCAAAAAACACATGCTGAAGAAAGACACTTCCGCGGGCAAACCCCCCAGGCTCTACCTTGACCTGAAACGGGCAACCGTTCCAACCAGCCTTACCGATCCCATACCGATCCGGGACGGCCTCCTGCTGCAGGCAAGGGTAGGCCAATACGATAAGGACACCGTTCGAGTAGTTCTGGATATTGACAATATGACCGACCACAAGGTGTTCACCATGGAAAACCCCGCAAGGGTCGTTGTGGACGTGATGGGCAGGAAAACCACCGGGACATCTACCGGAACCTTTTCTACCGGGGCTGAGATGGGAACAACGATACCACTTGCGAAGCAGCTGGGGTTGGGGGTCAGGCGGATAGTCCTGGATCCAGGACACGGGGGGAAGGACCCTGGTGCCGTGGGGAGAAGAGGGTCAAAGGAAAAAGAAATAACCCTTGCATTGGCGAAAAAAATAAAGCCCCTACTGGTTGCGAAGGGTTATGAGGTTCTATTGACGAGAACCACTGACAAATATGTAGGGTTGGATGAGAGGACAGCCTTTGCAAACAAGAACCAGGCGGATCTTTTCGTATCGATCCACACAAACGCGAGCCGCAGCAGAAAAGCCAGGGGCATAGAAACATATTTCCTGGGGGTTGCAAGGGACCGTGAATCCTCTGAAACAGCTATGCTTGAGAACGCAATATCTGAACAAAGTCTGGCAGATCTGGAGCGGATACTTCTGGACCTGACGCGGACTTCCAACCTTAAGCAGTCAAGCCTGCTTGCTGAGAGCGTCCAGGACAGTCTCTACAGAGGCCTGAAGGCCAAATATTCAAATGTGAACAACCATGGTGTTAAACAGGCGTCATTTTACGTGTTGATTGGGGCCCAGATGCCGGCTGTACTTGTGGAAACCTCTTTCATAACACATCCAGGAGAGGAAAAGCTCCTCGCAAGCAATTCCTACAGGGAGGTTCTGGGCCAGTCCATATACCGCGGCATTATTCAGTACATCGAAAAGGTGCTGGCCATGGTCAGTCTGGAGGCATCATGAGCCTTCTATCTCTGGATCAGCTCAGTGAATTAGGCGGAACGGAGGAACTGGGCAGTCGGCTGCAGGAGGACTACCGGAGCGCGTGGAACACACTTAAAAGTGAACATGAGTCCGGTCTCGACAGCCTCGAAGTAATAGCCCAACTGACACGATTGATGGACGAAATAGTGGATTTTGTCTATCACCAGACCGAAAAAAACCTGAATCAGGAGGGTTTAAAGAGAGATGAAAGACTTGTCCTCATGGCACTGGGGAGTTATGGCCGAAGGGAGCTTGTCCCGCACTCGGATATAGATCTGCTCTTCCTGCTGCCTGATAAGATAACTCCATGGGCGGAGGAGTTTACGCAGAGGGTGCTGTACACTCTCTGGGATGCAGGCCTCGACGTCGGCTACAGTACCAGATCCGTCAACGACTGTGTGAATCTTGCGGTCGATAATTTCGACGTCCTCACTTCCGTTCTGGATGCCCGCTTTCTCCAGGGAAACCTGGACCTGTACCAGACCTTCCTGAAAGATTTCAGACGAAAGGTGCTGACGAAATTAGGGGACGAATTCGTAAGAAGCAAGCTCAAACACATGGAAGATCGTCTGAACAAACACGGCGGGACGGTCTATGTACTCGAGCCGAACCTTAAGGAGGGGATGGGGGGATTAAGAGATATCCACACAACACTCTGGGTTGCTAAAGTACTCTACGGGATAGACAGGATCGACGAGCTGGAAGAACTGGACCTCGTAGACAGGAGGGATCTGAGACTCCTGAAGACGTCGCTCAATTTTCTTCAAAGGGTAAGGTGTGAACTGCACTTTACAGCCAATGCCGCAAGGGACAACCTCAGCATGGAACGGCAGCCGTACCTTGCGAAGCGCTTTGGATTCGAGGATCGAAGCGGGATTCCCGCGGTTGAACGCTTCATGCAGAGGTATTACACACACGCGGGGCAGGTTCACCAGATAACAGAAAATATAATCAGAAAATGCCTGGAAAAAGAGAGGAGAATGCCCAGGATCCTCAGGCGGCTCAAGGAAAAGGATCTGGGCCGGGGATTCTACTCGACGGAGGGTTCCATCTGCAGCAGGAAACCCCCGGGAGAGTTCTTCCGCGAGGATCCCGGTCGCCTCATGGATCTTTTCAAGATCTACCAGGACACGAATCTTGAGCTCTCCCCCGAAATAGCAGTTGCAGTGAGACGATCTCTAAAACTGGTGGATGATGACTTCAGAAAGAATGAACAAATACGGGGAATTTTCTTCAGTGTACTTGATGAAGACAAAAGGCTCTATGAAACATTACTCCTCATGAACGAGTTGAGATTTCTGGGAAGCTTTATTCCCGAATTTGCAGGTATTCACTGCAAGATGCAGCATGATTATTATCATACCTATACAGTTGATGAGCACAGCATTAGAGCGATCAGAGAAATTGTTGAGCTGCCCAAGTCCAGGGAACCCGGGCTCGGGATCTTTAGAACTGTTTACGGGGAGATTGCGGACAACAGGCAGCTCCTCCTCCTGGTTATCCTTCTCCACGACGTTGGGAAGGGTGCGGGTCCCGGTCATTCTGAGAGGGGTGCGGAGATGGCTGCCGTGGCAGCCGCCAGACTGGGTTTTCCCGACGATGACATTGATACCATAGATTTCCTGATCAGGAACCATCTGGTGATGGCTCACATAGCGCAGCGAAGAGATCTGCACGAAGAGAAGACGATAAAGGAGTTTGCCAGCTTCATGGAAACCGTTGAGAGGCTTAATTTGATGTTCCTTTTGACGATGGCGGACCTGAGAGCTGTCGGACCGGGAGTATGGAACGAATGGAAGGGCAGCCTGATAGCGGAACTCTTCGTGGAAACAAACAGGGTCCTGGAGACAGGGGGGTTGAAGTGGGGAGATGTCCTGGACAGGATCGAGAGAACGAGGAAAAGAGTGGAGGAGAACATTGGCGACAAACTGCCCATAGAGGATATAAGAAACGAACTTGATCGGCTTACCGAAAGGGCATACCTTGTTTTCAGACCCCGAAAGCTCTCGCGTCTTATTGCACTGCATCTGGAAATGGGAGAAAAGGAAGTTGTATCCGAGTGGCACCAGCCCAGAGGCGGCGGATATACTGAGTTCTACGTTGTTGCCAACGACCATCCCGGACTGTTTTCCAGGATCGCCGGTGTTCTTGCCGCCAACAACGTCAACATCCTGGGTGCCCAGATCCTGACCAGGAACGATGGGATAGTTTTCGATATACTCCAGGTGACGGACAGCGTAATGCAGCCGATAACGGATTCTGTTAAATTCCGTCTGGTTAGTAGAGAGCTTGAGAAGGTATTAAAAGGTGATCTCAACGTGGAAGATCTGATCCACACGAGAAAGCCATCCCTGCCGCTTGCCAGAAAAAAAGCAGTTGTTGTTGAAGTGGAGGCACCGACCAGAATAGAGATCGACAATGAGGTATCGGATAACTACACAGTTGTCGATATATACACAAAGGACAGGATCGGGCTGCTTTATTCCATCACGTCAACACTCTCATCACTTGGTCTTTCAATCCACACCGCGAAAGTATCTACCAAGGTGGACCAGGCCGCCGATGTTTTCTATCTCACCGATCTCGAAGGAAATAAAATAGATGAAGAGGGCAGGCTTGATGAGATCAGGATAGAGCTTTTGAAAGTACTGAGTGAGTAAGTCCAACGTTAAACGTTCAAAGTTCAACGCTAGATAATTATTGTAAGAAATAACATTGAACGTGGAACGTTAAACATTGAACGCCGGCCAGAAGCCGGCAGGAATTATTTCCCCTCCAGAAAAAAGTACTGATTTCCACCAAGCTTCTTTGCCTGGTAGAGAGCCTCGTCGGCGGCGATGATGACTTTATCGGAGGATTCGATCTGGCCAGGGGGAAATGAAACGAGACCTATACTTGCCGCTATCATGTGATCACGTCCATCTGCCTGAACAGGATCAGAGAGACGGTTCAGGATCTGTTCAGCCACTTTTCTGCTGCCGCCCTGATCAGTCTGCGTGAGGAGAACCGCAAATTCATCTCCACCATATCTTGCCAGCAGATCGGTCTCCCGCAGACCCTGGTATATGGCGTTGGCCACAGATTTCATGACGAAATCACCGTGACGGTGACCGTATGTATCGTTAACCTCTTTGAAATTATCCAGGTCAAGAAGAATCATGGAGAATGGCGTCCTGTAGCGGCGGCTCCTCCTTATTTCTTCGGCCAACTTGTCGATCAAATGACGATAGTTTGGTATCCCTGTAAGACCGTCCGTAACAGCCATTTCCTCAAGAAGTATGTTCTTGCTGATCAGCTCATCCTGAAGGTGCTTGATCCTCAGCATGGCCTTTATCTTGGCGATCAGGAGTGTCGTATTGAAGGGCTTTGTTATATAATCGTCCGCACCAGCGTCAACACCTTTCATAATGTCGTCGGGCTGGTCCTTTACCGTGACCATAAAGATCAGGGTCTCCTTCAGAACGGGATCTCCCTTTATCTGTTTGCAAACCTCCAGACCGTCGATCCCCAGCCCCGGTGGGGCATCAGGGTCCGGCAGCATGATATCCAGCAGGACGAGGTCAAAGGGACCATCATCTCTGATCGTCTCAAGTGCCTCTTTTCCGGTTGAAACAGACGCAGAATCGTAGCCCTCTGACTGCACGATCTTGCACAGGATCTCGTTGAGGCTTTTGTTATCTTCGACTATCAGGATGCGATTATTTTTTTCCATTGTCTTCTGCATTCTGGACAGGCAGGTAGTTTAATAAACCGATCGGAGGGCATGAGAGTTGTTGTGACAAGTAACGAGCTGAGCCCTTTCCCCTTGACAAAGTTTCTGGTAATTTAGTGAATATGTCTCGAAAAATCAAGAAATTTAAAGAAAATAGCGCCATAGAAGAGAGCACCGGAAGTCTCTTCCCACCTGAAAAGATACTGGAAAAGGGGGAAAGATCTGGACCTCTTGCGGACAGGATGAGACCTGAAACTCTGGATGATTTTCTGGGTCAGGAGGAACTCATGTCCGAAGGGGCGATCCTCAGGAGAATGATCGAGGATGACAAACTGAGTTCGGTGATCTTCTGGGGCCCGCCGGGATCAGGTAAAACAACCCTTGCACGGCTTATTGCCAAGAGGACGGATTCACTCTTCCTCTCCTACAGCGCTGTTACTTCCGGAAGCAAGGAGATGAAGGAGGTCATGTCAGAGGCGAGAAGGATACGCCGAAGCACGGGCATGAAGACCATTCTTTTCATAGACGAAGTACACCGCTTCAACAAGGCCCAGCAGGATGCCTTTTTACCCTTTGTAGAACGGGGGGATGTTATTCTGGTAGGCGCCACTACTGAAAATCCTTCCTTCGAGGTCATTTCGGCGCTCCTTTCACGGAGCAAGGTATTTCTTTTTTCCCCGCTCAGTGATGAGAATATTGCCATGCTGCTTGAAAGGGTTCTAAAGGAGGATGACGAACTCTCAGACCTCGATCTCACGGTTACGACCGAGGCAGTTGATCAGATAATCGCCTTTGCGGATGGGGACGCCAGGCGGGCCCTCACCGCCCTGGAACTGTGTGCTCTGCTTACGGAGGTTGATGACAAGGGAAGGAGAACGGTTGGTCCGGATCAGGTAAGCAGCGCCCTCCAGAAGAAGGCTCTGGCATATGACCGGGTGGGGGAGGAACACTACAATATTATAAGTGCCCTTCACAAGAGCATAAGAGGGAGCGATCCGGATGCTTCACTATATTGGCTTGCAAGAATGCTGGAAGGGGGCGAAGATCGCAGATATGTCCTCCGCCGCCTGATCAGGGCCGCTTGTGAGGATATTGGTATGGCTGATCCTTCTGCTCTTCAGCAGGCGGTTTCGGCTTTTGCGGCCTTTGATATCCTCGGTGTTCCGGAAGGAGATCTTGTGCTGGCTCAACTGGTTGTATATCTTGCTATGGCGCCCAAGAGCAACTCGGTTTATCGCGCATATGGAAAGGCTGTGAGGGACGTGCGCGAAGAGCCGGCTCGGCCTGCTCCACTCCATATAAGAAATGCGCCCACCGGGCTTATGAAAGACCTGGGTTACGGCAAAGGCTACGAGTATTCTCATGACATGCCCGAAGGGCTTTCAGGACATTCTTTTTTCCCTGATGAAATGAAGGAGCGGAGGTACTATTCACCAACAGGTAGTGGGAACGAGGAGAAGATTTCAGCCAGACTTGCTGAAATACGAGAACAGATAAAACGCTTGAGGGAGAAAAAGTCAGCGCACAGAAAGGGCAAAAGGGAAGATGAGTCCTAGGATAAGGGTTCTTCCCGACAGCCTCGTCAATCTGATAGCTGCGGGTGAAGTTGTAGAACGCCCTGCGTCAATTGTAAAGGAGCTGCTGGAAAACTCCCTTGATGCGTCAAGCTCCAGAATAACAGTTCATCTCCGGGATGGTGGCAAACGGGAGATCAGGGTTACAGATAACGGTACGGGTATGGGCCGGGAACAAGCCCTCCTATCCATAGAGCGTCACGCCACGAGCAAGATCGCGGGTCCCGAAGATCTTTTGCGGATCACGAGCCTGGGCTTCAGAGGGGAAGCTCTCCCCAGTATAGCGGCGGTGGGAAAGTTTTCTCTACAGACCTGGGACGGCAGGGGAGGGACCGGTAACAGGATATCAATTGATAATGGTAAACTTGTATCTGTTCAGGCCGGCCCTGCGGTAAAGGGTACCTCTGTAACCCTTTCCAGTATCTTTTCCCGTATCCCCGCCCGCAGGAAGTTTCTCAAGAGCGCCGATACCGAGATGGCATGGTGTGTCAGAACTGTGGAAGAAGCAGCTCTGACAAGGCCGGATGTGCACTTTGAGGTAACCGGCCCCGGAGGTATTCACACTGTTCTGCCCGAAGTAGCATCCCTGAGGGAGAGGGTGTGGACCATGTGGGGTGATGACACGGCACGGAGGTTGATGAGGATTCAGGCTCATACTGAGGATGTAATGGTGGATGGATTTATCAGTCCACCCGATATGACATATTCCAGAAGGACAAGGTACCATATCCTTGTTAACGGGAGGCCGGTAAGAGATCCAGGGCTGACAAGATTGATCACTACTGCTCTTTCGACGAGGTATCCTTCCGGGAGGCATCCGGCCCTGGTACTGTCTCTGCAAGTACTGCCAGGCGACGTGGATGTCAATGTCCATCCATCCAAGCGGGAAATCAGATTGGCAAGGCCCAGGTCTGTTTCCGCAGCGCTTAAAGAGGCGCTAAACGAGCTTTCACCCTTAACAGTGGATCATCCATATGATACTTCCCAACCTCGGGACAGTGGATCAATGCCGGCAAGGGATGCGCCTGATGCAGAAAGAGGATCGGCAGCTTTGCCCGCTGCAGGTGTATTGGAGGAAAAGACCCCTCCCACCGGGCAGTTGTCCATGGAGAGAGGAACCAGGGTGATCGGACAGGCCCTCGGGACTTATATCATTTCCGAGATCGATGGCAGGCTGGCTGTCGTAGACCAGCATGCGGCCCATGAGCGTATCGTCTACAATCGCCTGATGGAGGCGTATGGATCGACTGTCAGGCCATCCCAGAGACTTATGATTCCTGTCCTGCTTCAGCTTGGCAGTGCCGAGGCAACAAATTTGCTCAGAAAACGCCCGCTGCTAGAAGCATTCGGTTTCGAGTTGGAGGAGTTTGGAGACAGTGTGGTCAGGATAACCGCCCTTCCAGCGGAGATTCCCCAGGATCTCTCAAAAAGTGTGGCCGAATCCCTGGCATCTGATCTTGACGAAGTCTCAGATGTGCCTGAAGAAATAGCGCTGCACATTAGCAGATGGGCCTGCAAACAGAGCATAATGGCCGGAAAAACTCTTTCGATGGAGGATATGGAGAACCTGCTTGCAGATCTCGAAATTGCTGAGTCAGGATTTTCGTGTCCACATGGAAGGCCGACACGTATATTTCTTTCTGAAGTGGAACTGGAGAA
>DAOVVW010000140.1 GCA_030636965.1 Pseudomonadota bacterium
ATGACTTTTCACGAAGTCATCAAGGTTATACAATGTAGAAATAATAATCTCTTGCCAAAAATGCCTATAAAATAGTTACCGGCTCCGGGTACCTATCTCATCCAGGAGAATACAATGAAGCAAAAAGCACTGTCAGCAATATTTACATGCCTTCTGGTGTTACTGCCACTCTCATATGCCCACGCTGCTTTTGTGATTCAGCAGGAGGGCACGGTGGAGTTGAATGAGACCCCTATAGATATAGCAGTCTCATCCGATGGACAGTGGTCCTTCGTTCTCACAGCCCAGGGTAACATTCACATCCTTGCCGCCAATGGCGCGCCCTTGCAACAGCTATCCGGGGCAGCGGGTTTCGACAGGATCGAGTTCACGGGAGGCAATAGACTTATCCTCACCAGCAGTAAAACTAATAAATTCAAGATCATAGTACTTGGCCAGGTCCATGAACTGAATAACGCAGGATCCCCCTTCAAGGGACCAGCGAATGCGCCGGTTGAGATTGCAGTATTCGACGACTTCCAGTGACCTTACTGCGCGAGGCTGGTGCCTTTACTCAAGCAGGTGCTTGAGAAATACCCAAGAGGTGTAAAGCTGGTATACAAAAACTTTCCTATCCGAAGTCACAAGTTCGCCAGACAGGCGGCTGCTGCGGCCCTAGCTGCTGACAGGCAGGGCAAGTTCTGGGAGATGCACGACCGTCTTTTTGAGAAATATAACCAACTTAACAACACCGTGATCAGAGATATCGCAAAGAGCCTTGGCCTGGATATGAAAAGGCTCGAGAGGGACATGAAAGACCGGGAAATACAATCCATGATAACCAGGGACATAGAAGAAGGAGGTAGAATTGGCGTGAGGGGGACGCCCACCATTTTCGTGAACGGAGAACTGCTGCAACAACGATCACTTCAGGGGTTCTCGGCGATGATCGATAGTGAACTTCGTAAGAAATAGTTGTTAGTTGCAAGTTGTTTGTTGTTAGTAAATACATTATTAAGTCTACATAAAACTAACAACTAACTACTAACAACCAACAACTTGAAGCGCCGATTAATCCCTGGCTCTGATGCATGAACCAAGGTAACTATGTAAAATAGGAGTTGCAATCGGATGGGAAAATATACACGGAAAATAATATGTACAGCCGCAATAATTGGATTCGCACTGGGCGCGCTCACACCGGCGCTGGCATTCACCGGTGAGGGATGCGCGGAGGGTGCGTGTTCGGACTGTCACAGCCTGAGCAGACAGGAAGCCTCCCAGTTGCTGAAAGGAATGGTTCAGACAGTAAAGAGTGTCGAATTCTCGGAGGTTCCAGGCCTGTGGGTGGCGCACGTTGTGGACAGGGAACGAGAGGGACTGGTCTATATAGATTTTTCAAAGAAGTACGTGATCTCTGGACAGGTGCTGCATATCGCAAACCGGGAAAATGTAACGAAGGCAAAAATGAGGGAGTTTGTTCGTGTGGATCCGACGGTCATCCCTCTTTCTGATGCGCTTCTCATTGGGAGAAAGGACGCTGAAAAAAAGGTGATCGTTTTTACCGATCCCCAGTGTCCCTACTGCAAGAAACTCCATTCTGAGCTCAAGAAGGTTGTTCAAAAAGACGGTAACATAGCTTTTTTTATTAAACTATTTCCCCTGATCTCGATACATCCGGACTCGGCAAGGATATCAAAAAGCATTGTCTGTTCGAAATCCATAAAAATGCTGGAGGATAGTTTCGCGGACAAACCCGTTCCTGATCCTGTCTGTGAAACTGATATTGTGGAAAAGAACCGCGCCCTGGCCAAGGCTCTGGGCATCAGATCAACTCCTACCATGGTTTTGCCAGACGGGAGAGTGGCAGCCGGAGCCATGGGAGCGGATGAGATCATCAAAATGATCTACGAAAAGAAATAGTTGTTAGTGGTTAGTTGTTAGTGGTTGGTTTCATGCAATTAAATAATGGAATGGTTTTACCAACAACCAACAACTTGCAACCAACAACTTGGTGTGATTACCTCACTTTCAACTCCTGCAGCACTTTTTTGTTCCTCCGCTCCTTCTCATAATCGGCAAGAGGTTCACTCCCGGGGAGCTTTCTGCGAGCCTCGAGGAGCAATTTATCTGCTTCGTCGCCTCTACCCATAAGATCGAGGTTCCTCGCCTTCAGCACCATTGCCCTGTCGGCCACGGGTGATTGTGGATATCGTGAAAGCAGGTCGTCGAGCACCGCTTCCGCCCTGCTGTACTGCCCACTCTCAGTCAGGTTTTGGGCGTCAATATACAGGGACAGGGCCTCGGGACTTTCATCAAGACTCTGTTTGATAAATCTCTTCTTTTTTTCAACCCTGCGGCTTGCAACGGCCTTGACCGGACCGGATGCGGGAGACTGAGCAAGCTCCCTCTCGGTCTGTTCGTAGGCTTGCACAGCTGCAGGATAGTCCTTCTGCATTTCGTAATTTCTGGCAAGGCTCGTCTGCGCTTTTATCCGCACATTTGTATCAGCCTTTTCATTACTCGCGAGATCGCTGTAGATACCCTCGGCTCCCTTCCTGTCACCAAGACGCCCCTCAAGTAATCGGGCAAGCTTGAGGGAAGCCTCATCTGCAAAGGGACTTGAAGGGTACCTCGCTAGAAGCTCCCTGTAGGACCTTGCAGCCTCCTGGTAGCGGCCGGATTCGTTATATGAATACCCAAGCCAGAAATATGCGTCGTCGGCATAGCGACTCGTGGGGTATCTCGCCAGAAGGTCGTTAAGAGCCTCTATCGCATGGTCCCAGTTACCCCCCAATGCCGACAGACGACCATCCTCGAACCACTCACTCCCGTCGTTTGCCCTTGAAGAACCCGTTACAGGAGCAACCAATAAAAGCGAGATCGTAAGGATCATAAAATAAACAGTTCGTTTCACGTCTGTCACCTCCCCCCGGAAAGAAGAACTCTGTAATCCGCTGTTCTCTCCAGGAGCCCTGATTTGCGGATCCGGCTCTGAACACCTGAAAGATCATCAGAAGATGCACTTTCAAGGTCCCTTAACGCCAATGCCAGATCGTTCAGAAGAGTGGTAAGTTCAGGGTCACCTGCTGTAGACACTGTATCTCTGAGCATCAGAGCCCTGTCCGCCAGGCCGGACCTTGAAAGGTCCGTCTTTAATGCCCGCATTTCGATGACGTCTCCAGTGGAGCGGTAGTTCAGCACCTGGATGAGAACCAGTTCACCACCGGCAAGGTTCTTGTCCAGCAGATCCAGAACACTCCCATGGCCCAGGATGGAGCTTTCCAGGGACGGTTCTGCTGTTAAATTGTCCCTGAAAACGGCTGATCTGGGAAGATCCGCACCTACCACGAGCTTTGGCTCCTCATTGCGATATGTGTATCTTAAGCCAGGTTTCTCTTCTTTCATGGCGAAGGTCCTCGCCCTGTTTTCCATATCATCCGCGTCATAACGTTCTATCCTGTCAGCCTCTGTCACTGTTTTGCCCACTGCCAACTTCTCGCCTGGCGCACTCTGGCCGGGTATTTTTATCCGTACATCAATGTCCAGGAGAAGACCCGCAGCAACTATCAGAACCAGGGCTGCGGACAGTGCCGGCACAAACCGCAGGAAGTTCTGCGAGCGTTCTCTGACAGGCAACCTGATCCCATGCTTCTTCTCTTCACCCAGTTTATCCACACTCTGCATTACCCTGTTGGTGAACGAAGACCAGTACTCGGGACCAGGATCCGGGACTGTTGCCGCACTGTCGGCCCTCTCCAGATCCTCGAGGATACCTGTGCAATCGGAACACATCAGCAGGTGCTCATTTACCTGGCTGCGCCTGGAAAGGGGCAGTTCGCCGTCGTGATACGGCATCAATAGCTTTCTTACCCTGCTGCACCTCATTACCAGTCACCTCCCATTACTATCGGCTCAATGGACTGAAGGATCTTTTCTCTGGCCCTGGAGAGCCGGGACATCACCGTTCCCATCCTGACCCCTGTAACGCTTGCAATGTCCCTGTAGGACATCCCCTCCGAGGCTCTAAGCATGAAGGTTGCCTTCAATTCAGAAGAGAGACCCTCTACCGCTTCTTGAAGCAGCTTTCCTGCTTCCCTCGTCTGAAGCACATCTTCAGGACCGTGGGATGTATCAGCCACCGTCGGCAGAAGCTCATCTGAGGTCTCCTTCCACCGCCGTTTTGATGCTCTGAGTACATTCAGGCTGGTATTGTAAGCCACTCTCCGGAGCCACGGCACGAAGGGGCGTTTAGGATCATAGGAACTCAGGGAACGGTAGAGCCGAATGAAGGTCTCCTGGGCTGCATCATCAGCATCATCGTGGGTTCCGGTGATGGATCGTGCCAGCCGGTATACCGACTCCCTGTGGCGGTTTACCAGGTCCTCGAAAGACCTTCTGTCGCCACCGGCCGCTTTGGCGGCCAGTATCTCGTCCTTCTCTTTAGCCAAAGAGTTCCTCCGCGTTTAAATTATATACCATTTTGGAGGTGGGTTTATTCCATTGATGTGAAAACGCGTCCAACGACCAACGTCCAAGGACCAACGTGTATATAACTTG
>DAOVVW010000186.1 GCA_030636965.1 Pseudomonadota bacterium
TTAGAAATTAGAGCATTAGAGCATCAAAAATGCACAGCAGAATGTACTTAATAATGAATCCGTGTCCAATGTTCTAATTTCTAATGATCTAATGCTCATTTCACATTACGCTCCCGTAAAACTACATGCTCAAGAAGAATTACCAGGAGAATACCCACTATCAATCCATTTCCCAGAAGGGATCTTGCCCCAGGCCCGAAGAGGTTCAAAAAGGATATCGGCAGCATCGAGGCGGCGTTGCCCAAAAGAAGGGGCAGACCGACCACGATATAGTCCCTCACGGAAAGAGCCCTGCCGTCCTTTACCAGCACAGAGATCCCAACGCCAATTTGGGCAGCAAGTGTTACGAAAAGAGCAGCACCCACTACTGAATCAGGTACCAGGGCAAGAATGGCGCCGGCTTTCTGAAAAAAAGCCAGGATTACCAAGAATATCCCGCAGCCCAGAACGGGCCATCTGCTGCCCACTCTTGTAACCAGGATCACCCCCGGGCTGAGAGAGTAGCTCACCGTTCCAACAACACCGAATACCGCAGCGATGATCCCTCCACCCCCGGTAAGGGCCACACCTTTTTCAATTCGTCCTCCTATATCTTCGGCCCCTACAACTTCTGCCACCGAGAAGTAGCTGCCCAATCCGTTTATCAGAACAGCAACGTAGGCCAGAATAAAGGAGAATGTGGCATGTACCGTGAACCTGGGCATCGGTCCAAGGAAGGGCTCTGGCACAGCTATCCAGGAAAGCTGTGCGGCCGGAGTAAGATCGATGCGACCCAGGACCGCCATAACTGCGAATCCCGCAGCTATACCGATGAATATGGAAAGATTCCTGACAAGACCCTTCGTCCAGTGGGAGAGAATTACTATCAGGAGCATAAGAAGGACTGAAATAAACAGGATCAGCGGCTCGCCGTGGGGGTGCTCGGTATTTACCCCTATAATCATGGGAAAGAGGAAGGGCAGCAGTGTAGTGGAGATCAGCAGAAGTACCACACCGATAACCCTGTCCGTGAACAGAGCCTGCACTTTTTTTACGAGCCCGAACCCTCCCAAAACAGCCAGGAAAATGCCACCCGAGAGCATCCCCCCCGAGACAACGTCGGCTCCATCCCTGGCGAGCACAGCAACGGACAGGAGCAGTGCCGCTGAGGGACCGTCCAGAAGAGGATACCTGTGCCCGAAAAGAACCTGGACGGAGGTCACAAGACCCACCACGAGGAGAAACCTCTGGAACAGTGCTGTTGCGCTAACCGGATCCATCCCCAGGAAACGGGCCATGAGATTAGACGTAACAGTAATTAAAGGGACAACTATGAGAAGCCACTGCAGGGAATAAAAGAGGCTCTTTATCGCAGGAGGTCTGTCGTTTAGTTTGTATAGCAGATCGTTCATATTATTTATCGTGATGCGTTGTTAGTGGAAATTAGATATTGGAAAATGGAAATTGAGTTACTTACTCTCACCCCTCCCTTGATGGGAGGGGACAAAGGGGAGGGGGTAGGATATCCCCCTCTCCTCGCCTGCCGTTCAAAGTTTATTAACAACGGCAGGCTTCCTCTCCCACCAGGGGAGAGGAAGGGTAAGGTTGTGGTGCTGTTTGTTAGCCCAGCGCCCAGAGCCTAACGCCCAGAGCCTCTAACTTAATTTACAATTTCCAATTTCCCATACTACCGGAATGCAATATAACACAGTGGTCAAATTGGAAGTTCACTAAAGCGTACAATCATTTCAAAACAACATGACAATTGCCCAAGACCAGTTTATGTAATATTCTTTCCTTCCCTTAAGAAATTTAACACTGAAGGAGCCGCGAAATTGCCTGTTGAGATCAAATGGGAAAAGATCGACAGACCGCTGAACGAAAAAGATTTCGAAAATGACGGTACTGTCCTCCTTGAAAGCCAGCTCAGGGACCCTGATAACAGAAGATCTTTCCTGCTGTATGATCCCCAACAGACTATAACCTGCCATGATCCCGAAGATGTAAAGGACTGTCTGCGCACCCTGGATGAAAAACTAGGAGCAGGCTATGCGGTGGCGGGTTTCATAAGCTACGAAGCCGGTCTCGCCCTGACACCAAACCAGAAACCGCAGCGGATTGAGAGCTTTCCACTTATCAACCTCGGCATTTATGACCGGATCTCTTATACAGACGCGCCTCTGCTCATCGAACGTGTATCTCCATATATCCCCCTTATCGATGGGGAGGAGATCATACTGGACACTTCCCATGACGATTTCTTCAAGGCTGTTGAAACCATAAGAGACCTTATAGCGGAAGGCCACGTCTACCAGGTTAATTACACTGTCCGGATGCTCGCTCGAGCCCTCTGCCCGGCCTTTACCATATACAGACATATTCGTCACAGCCACCCCGTTTCATACGGTGGGTTTATCAGATTCGGTTCCTCTTCACTCATTACACAGTCGCCTGAACTCTTCCTCAGAAAAAAGGGGAAAGCAATCGAAACCAGGCCCATGAAAGGGACCATGGCAAGGGGCGGTTTGCCTGAAACGGATTCAGAGGCGGCGGGCAGTTTAAGCACAAGCGAGAAAGACAGGGCGGAAAATCTCATGATCGCCGATCTCATGCGCAACGACCTTGGGAGGATATCTGTTCCCGGCAGTGTTGAGGTCTTCGATGCCTTCAGGGTGGAACCTTTAAACACCCTGTTCCAGATGACCACCGGTGTGCGGGCTCAAGTACAGCCCGGGGTAACCGCAGGTGAGGTGCTGGAGGCGACATTTCCACCCGGCTCTGTCACCGGCGCTCCCAAGGTGCGGGCCATGCAGATCATATCCGAGCTGGAAAAGAATCCCAGAAAGGCGTACACAGGAGCCGTCGGTATCTTCCTGCCTGATGGAGATCTGACTTTGAACGTAGCCATCAGGACGATTCTGGCAGATGATGACGGATCACTGGAACTGGGGATAGGAAGCGGGATCGTCTACGATTCGTCACCTGAAGGTGAGTACGAAGAGACTCTTTTGAAGTCGGCATTCTTAAGGCCCGGAGGTGATGAATTCTGCATCCTGGAAACCATACTCCTTGAACCAGACTCCGGCTTTACGTATCTTGCGGATCATCTTGATCGGATGGACAACTCCTCAAAGGCTCTCGGGTTTCCATTTTCAAGGGAAAAGGCAAATCTGGCGCTGGAGCTTTTTCTTGAGGATAAGCTGCCGGAACCGGCCATAGTCAGGCTTCGGTTGAACCGCAGGGGCGAATTCGGATTGGACATATCACCTCTCCTTCCCCTGTCTGATGGAGAACCGTTCACTGTAGGGCTAAGCTCCCTGAGGGTGGATCCTGCTGACAAACTTCTCTACCACAAGACAACATCGCGGAAGCTTTACGACAGTGAATTCATAAGGGGAAAGGAAAGGGATCTCAATGAGACTCTCTTGATTAATACGGAGGGTCATATCACCGAAGGCACTTTCACCAACCTTTTCATCAACGATGGATCAGGCTGGATCACTCCTGATGTATCATGCGGACTCCTCCCAGGTATCTGGAGGGGAAAATATATGCAAGAAACGGGAGCTTCTGAAGAGCACCTGGACCTGGAGGATCTGAAGGCTGCCGAAAGCGTGGTAATTGGCAACTCGGTCCGGGGATCTATCGAGGTTGATGAGGTCCTTGGAGAAGATGGAGCGATTCTGTTTAAATCAAGTTGATTGTAGAAGCTTCCAAATTCGTGATGCGTGATGCGTGATGTGTAAAACAGGCTATAGGCTATAGGTGGTAGGCTATAGGTTTAACAAAACTATCAACTAGCAACTCTAATCTCCAATTTCGAGTTTACTAACAA
>DAOVVW010000092.1 GCA_030636965.1 Pseudomonadota bacterium
ACGATTCGTTCACCTACAATGTCTACCAGGCCCTGAGTACCATGGTGGAAAAGGTCACCGTGGTAAGAAACGATGAGATAAACGCGAAGGACCTGGAAAAGATGAGCCTTTCCCACCTCGTTATATCTCCAGGGCCAGGGAGGCCTGAAGGCGCCGGTATCAGCAAGGAAGCCATCGCACTCATGGCCGGCAAGATACCTGTTCTTGGAGTGTGCCTGGGCCATCAGGCCATCGGCGAGGTCTACGGAAGCGAGGTTGTTCACGCCGCAAAGCTTATGCACGGGAAATCCTCGTCCATAAAACATGGCGGTAACGGCCTTTATAGTGGGCTTCCAAACCCTTTCGAGGCGATCCGCTATCACTCGTTGGGACTGAAGAGGTCAACGATCCCCGATGAGCTGGAAGTAACATCCGAAGCTGACGATGGTGAGGTTATGGGTATCAGGCACAGGACACTCTTTGTTGAGGGAGTTCAGTTTCACCCCGAGTCATTCGGGACGATAGACGGAAACAAGATCTTTGAAAATTTCCTCAAGCAGGAAGGAGGAACCCGTAGTGATGCGTGATCTGCTTGGTCGACTGATAGAAGGCGAAGATCTGGACTTTGAGACTGTTGTCTCTGCGGTAGGAAGTATCGTCCAGGAAGAGGCCACTCCCGCGCAGGTGGGGGCTTTTCTGACCGCCATGAGGCTGAAAGGTGAAACACAAGAGGAGATTGCCGGTGCGGCAACTGCCCTCAGGGAACGAGCTGTCGCCTTTCCAGCCGCCGGGTTATTCAACGCCATAGATACCTGCGGAACTGGCGGTGACGGTGCCGGTACCGTGAACGTTTCCACCCTGTCTGCTTTTGTAGCTGCAGGTGCCGGTGTCAAGGTAGCCAAGCACGGAAACAGGGCGGTCTCCAGCAAGTGTGGAAGCGCGGACCTGCTTGTTTCCCTCGGGGTAAAGGTAGATGCCTCACCGACAACTGCCGCACGATGCCTTGATGAGGCCAACTTCGCTTTCCTGTTTGCACCTCTTTACCATCCGGCGATGAAGGCAGTAGCACCTTTCCGTGCCGAAATGGGCTTCAGGACCTTGTTTAATATGATCGGACCGCTGTGCAATCCAGCCGGAGTCAGAAAACAGCTCCTTGGTGTCTTTGCAGAAGACCTCCTGCCCTTGATGGCCGGGGTTCTGGGAAGACTTGGGTGCGACAGGGCAATGGTTGTCTCCTCACAAGACGGCCTGGATGAGCTTTCCATAAGCTCACCCACCTCAGTTGCAGAACTTGATGAAGCCGGCGATGTTACCTTTTACCAGATCGATCCGGCATCCTTTGGTATTGGTCCTTACGAGAAGGGTTCTCTTGCCGGCGGGACTCCTGAGGAGAATGCCGAGATCTCCCTCGAATTCCTGAGCGGGGCAGTGGGGCCGGTGAGGGATGCCGCCCTGCTTAACGCTGCTGCTGCCATAATGTTGGCAGGAAGTGTAAATGACATGGCCGAGGGCCTGGCAGCGGCTGCAGAAGCAGTGGATTCCGGCGCGGCGATGACAGTCCTTGAAGGGGTGAGAGACATCTGCCGGGAGGATGCATAGTGAGCGGTGATTTCCTTCCAAAAGCGGCTGATTCAGCCGCCAGAAACGTTGTTGCCTGGAAAGAACGGTTCCGCGTCGAGAATGGTCCTGGGGGAGCTTCAGGAGTAGTTTTCCTTCCAGGTGATGCGGCAGGTTGCGGGGTGATCGCGGAGATAAAGATGAAGAGCCCGTCTGCCGGTGAGCTTATGGGTGGCAAAGACCCTGTCAAGCTTCTTGGAGAATATGAGTCAGGAGGGGCCCAGGCAGTGAGCGTGGTCGTGGAGGAGCATTTCTTCGGAGGATCTCCCGAGCTCTTCATGGAAATAACTTCAAATACGGTTCTGCCGGTGCTGTGGAAGGATTTCGTCGTAGATGAGTTCCAGATCGAGCTTGCGGCCCGTCTGGGAGCATCGGCCATTCTTCTCATCGAGTCCCTGCTTTCGGGGAGCGATCTGGGAATAATGATCCAGAGATGCAGGACCAGTGGTTTAAGGCCTCTGGTTGAGGTTCACGGAGAGGCTGCACTCAAAAGAGCGATCGATTCCGGAGCTGACCTTGTGGGTGTTAACAACAGGAACCTGAAAACCCTGGAAGTGGATCTTGAGATGTCTGAGCGCCTGGCAAGACAGATAGGCGGCGGGATATCAGCGGTTGCGGAAAGCGGGATGAAAACACCGAAAGATGTGGCCAGGATGGCCCGGCTGGGTTACAGGGCGGTACTCATCGGGGAGGCACTGGTGACGAGTGACAGTGTTGAGCCGGGGCTTCGCGCAATGGTGGAAGCGGGGGAGAAGAGATGAATAACGGCTCGCTGAAAGTAAAGATCTGCGGGCTGACCAGGGAAGAGGATGCCATCGCTGCCTGTAACCTTGGCGCTGATATTCTGGGGTTTAATTTCGTTCCCGGAAGCAGTAGGTATCTCAATCCTTATGCAGCCCGGGAAATGATCAAATCCCTGCCACCATTCATTTCCAAGGTGGGAGTTTTTGCCAACGAAGATCTCGGAGTAATACTCGATCTGATTGGTTTTCTGGGCCTGGATGTCGTGCAGCTGCACGGAGATGAGGATGAAAAATTCTGTATGGGCATCAAGACTCCCGTTATAAAGGCCCTTCGTGTAGGCTGTGCCGAAGATCTTACAGGGCACTCCGGGTATGATGTATCTGCTTTTCTTCTGGACGCCAGGGTTGAGGGTGAACTGGGCGGAACGGGGAGGACATTCGACTGGAGGATCGCGGTGGATTTTGCGAAGAATAACAGAATGTTTGTCGCAGGTGGGCTGACCCCTGATAACGTGGGTGAGGCGGTAAGGATCCTGGAGCCTTTTGGAGTCGATACGGCATCCGGGGTGGAATCCGAACCGGGTGTAAAAGACCATAAGCTCATGGAGGAATTTATAAGAGCGGCCAGGTCAGCGGCCGCGGGAAATGGAGGAGAGACGAATGACATCGCCTGCTAGAGTGCCGGACGAAAGGGGTTTTTTCGGGTCCTTCGGTGGCCGGTACGTACCTGAGGTTCTAATCCCTGCCCTCGATGATCTTGAAAAAGCCTTTAATGATGCTGTCGCTGATAAATCTTTTAACGACACACTCAACGTGATTCTTGCGGATTATTCCGGGCGTCCAACCCCTCTGACAACCGCAAAGCGTTATGCAGGCGCAGGGACTTCTTTCGTACTGGAACTGAAAAGAGAGGATCTTAATCATACCGGGGCACACAAGATCAACAACACGCTCGGCCAGGTCATGCTCGCTGTGCGCATGGGCAAGGAGAGGATCATAGCGGAGACGGGAGCGGGTCAGCACGGTGTAGCTACCGCAACGGCGGCGGCCCTCTTCGGGCTTCCCTGCGCTGTCTATATGGGAGTCGAGGACATTGCCCGCCAAGCCCCGAACGTAGAGAGGATGAAACTTCTCGGCGCCGAGGTGTTACCGGTGGAGGATGGGGCCGGAACGCTCAAAGACGCCGTTAATGAAGCCATGAGAGATTGGGTACGCAATGTTGCCGGAACCTTTTATGTGCTGGGCTCAGCGGTTGGACCACATCCCTATCCTGTAATGGTCCGTCATTTCCAGTCCGTTATCGGGATCGAGGCAAAAGAGCAGTTTCTGAAAAAACATGGACAGCTGCCGGACATAGTTGTCGCATGCGTCGGGGGAGGCAGCAATGCGGCAGGGACCTTTTACGCCTTTCTGGATGATCCGGTCAGGCTCGTAGGTATCGAGGCTGGCGGCACCGGCGACGATCCCGGCCTGCACGGCTCGTCTTTGGGTCTTGGCAGCCCCGGGATATTTCACGGCAGCCTCAGCTATATACTCCAGGATGATGACGGTCAGATCGTTACAGCCCACTCCATATCGGCAGGTCTTGACTACCCAGGTGTGGGTCCGGAACACAGCAGCTGGTTGACCTCTGAACGGGTGGAGTATTTCAGGGTGAGGGATGAGTCGGCCCTGGCTGCCACTTCGGTGTTCACCCGCGACGAGGGAATCCTTCCGGCGCTGGAGACGGCCCATGCAATCGCCTGGATAGGGGAGAGTGCGGCTGTCCTTGCTGGAAGAAAAATCCTCCTGTGCCTCTCCGGCAGGGGGGACAAGGATATGGAGACCCTTATCTCCAGGGAGGTCCAGGTATGAACCGGCTGAAGGATCTGTTTTCCAGTGGCAGAAAAGCACTGGCGGTGTTTCTTACGGCAGGCTTCCCGGAACCCGGCCTCGATGAGGAACTGGCACTGGCGGTCCTTGATGCGGGGGCCGACATTCTGGAGATAGGATTTCCCTTTTCGGACCCGCTGGCTGACGGGCCCATGATCCAGAGGGCGTCAGAGCTGTCGCTGGAAAATGGCACCACCCTCGCAAAATCCATATCCCTCGCAGGCAGGCTGAGGCAAAAAACCGAAGCTCCCCTTGTGCTGATGGGTTACGCAAACCCGGTCTACCATATGGGTTATCCCGAGTTTGCTGACAGGGTCGCAGGCGCCGGTGCGGATGGTGTGATAGTTGCTGACCTTCCCTTGGACGAATCAGGCCCCCTGAGGGATGAGCTCAAGGGTAAAGGTGTTTCCCTCATCCCCATGGCAGCTCCGAATACTTCAGTCGGGAGACTGGATGAAATAATCAAAACCGGGTCTGGATTCCTGTACATTGTCTCCATGACCGGCCTCACTGGAGATGCTTTCGAGGCGGAGGCGCCGTGGAGGAAGCTTGCCCGAATTGCCCGTGATGAAGGCTCCTTGCCGGTCTGTGTTGGATTCGGGATCAGTAATGGCGATGATGCGGTCCGCGCGGTCCGGGAAGCAGACGGCGTGATAGTTGGCACCGCTGTTATATCAGCCATCTTCAGGGGACTCGAGGATAGTAGGGAAGCGGCTGTTGAAAATGCCGTGGATCTGGTGCGGGAACTGGCATCGGCCCTCGAAATGGAGTATCCTTTTAAAGAATAGCTTTTGACTGTATACGTCTGAGTCTCTTGTTATCTCATGGAGCGTTCCAGATGAAGGTCTTTACAAAGGATGAGTTGGCAAAGAATGACGGCAAGGAGGGTCGTCCCGCATACGTGGCCTACATGGGCAAGGTCTACGATATGACCGGAACACAGGAGTCTGAACACGGTGATCACTATGGTCACGACTTCGGTGTGGACCTCACGGACGAGATGGACGACGCTCCACACAGCGACGCCCTGTTGTTCGAGAGGACGGTTGTTGGAATATATGAGGAATAGAGCATTAGAAATTAGAGATTGGGTTTTCACCACAGAGTCACAGAGGACACAGAGGTTTGTGATAGGAAGAAGGGAAGAGGGGGAAGAAAGGGTATAGGGGTTTAATCCCCTCCCCTGGCGGGCGGGGAACTTAAGGGGAGGCGGAACAGCCATTGCGAGGCCCTGAGCTTAGCCGAAGGGGATTTGGGACTAGGATCCATAGCCAGATACTAAGTTCTCGCAAATTATGGTATAGGTATTACTGTATCAGTATCGCGAAAATGTATGAAATCGGGAGGCCTAAAATGAGAAAATTCGTCCTTCTATTTGTCGCCTTAATGAT
>DAOVVW010000245.1 GCA_030636965.1 Pseudomonadota bacterium
AAGCACAGTTATTGTCACCGTCTTGTCGATGCCCAATATCTCGTTCCTCAGGGTTATTTCTCTCTCACCCACCGGAAGGTTTTCCAAAACGACCGGTGTGGTGTTGATCAGCTCCCCATCGTGGTAAACCCTGGCCCATGGTATGGCATTGACGGGGACTGAACCAACCGGAAGGGGGATCATCTGGATGGTATGTTCAGATTGCCCCGTTTCCGGCTTCAGCCTGTTTTCCGCCGTCTTGTATCCGTAGAGTTGAGCTCTGATATCAAAAGGTGAATCAGCAGGGTCCAACGTAAGTTCCGCGGGGGATTTTCCCGCTGGTTTGTCGTTAAGCATCAAATCAGCGCCTGGAGGCTCTGTTACAATCCTCATGGTGGATAGTTCGGGAACCCGGCTGGCGCTGTTTTCTGATGCTGGTCCGGGCATTTTCGAATCCGCGGACCCGGATCTTTCAGATGTCCTGCCAGGCAAAAGCATAAACAGGGTAAATACAACAAGAAGTATCAACCCCGAGGCTGCAAAAGGGAATTTACTCCTGGTGGGTCTTGCGAGGGTCGGCGCTGTGAGAGAGGTGAGTTCTCTGGATGAAGGTTTCCTTCCCTCTGATGCATATTCACCCAGCTGTCGCTCCGCTGTTGCATCAAAGTGCGGTTCAAGCGCCTCTGTCATTGCCGAAGTGTTTTCCGGTCTGTCCTCCGGAAGCAGTGCGAGGAGATCTTCTACAGCATCCGATACGGCCTGCTGAGTTAGAGGTCCGGCTTCGTGGAGGGGTGTATGCTGCGCTTTGCTTACGGCCCTTAATGTATCTTCCCTTGTTGATCCCAGGAACGGATGTTTTCCTGCGAGAAGTTGGTAGGCCAGTGTGCCAAGGGAAAAGAGATCGGTGCGATGATCGATCTCCCGTCCATCCACCTGTTCAGGAGACATATAGGAGGCTTTTCCCCGAAAGGAGCTGCTTTCGGGGGTTTCATCTGCCAGTGCTTTTGCGATACCGAAGTCGGCTATTTTTACCTCTCCGGCAGTGGAAATAAGTATGTTATGGGGGCTCAGGTCCTGGTGGATAATGCCGGCATAATTTCCCGAGGCGGTTTTTATGGAGTGTGCATAGTCAAGGCCCCGTGCTATCCGGTGAAGTATCAGAAGTGCAATCTCTTCGGGCATTTGATCCCCGCCCTCGATCCTCCTGATCATGGTTCTGAGGTCTGTACCATTAACATATTCCATGAGGAGGTAGTCGGTATCGTCTATCCGCCCATACTCATATACAGAAACGATGTTCGGATGATGGAGTGTTGCGGCCAGGCGTGCCTCTTGCGAAAACAGTTCCCGGAAGGATTCGTCCCGGGATAGGTGGGGCAGGATCAGCTTGACTGCCACCTCCCTTTCAAACCTGTCGGGACCGATGATCTTGGCCAGGTATACCTCTCCCATTCCGCCCATACCAAGTTTCTCGATAAGCTTGAAACGTCCGAATTCTCTGGGAAGTGTTTGTTGCACTAACCTCTCCTCATTTAAGCTTTGCTTAGGCTTACAATAACATATTCGTATAATTGGATTTAAGCTTGAGATTTCGTGCAAGTTTAGTGCGAGGAGAGGTTAGGGTAGGCAGGAGGCAAGAGCAGGTCCAACGTCCAATGTCCAACGCCCAACGTGATTTAATAATGCTCTAATTTCTAATGCTCTAATGTTCCAATTTCCAATCTCCGATTTCCACTTTCCAATGTCAAATTTCAAATTTGACATTACATCCCTAAATATGTAGGTTTACACCCTTGTTTGCAGAAATGCTGGAGAAATAAATGGTTGATCTTCATACACATAGTACCGCGTCCGACGGCACTCTGGAGCCGGCAGAGCTGGTCAGAAAAGCCATGGACTGCGGTGTAAAAGCCCTTTCCCTGACGGATCACGATACCCTGTCGGGTCTTAAAGAGGCTGCGGCACAAGCCTCTGAACTGGACATGAAATTCATTCCAGGCATAGAGATCAGTGCTGATTTCAGTCCAGGAACCATGCATATGCTGGGTTACTATGTCGATGCCGATGACTCTGTCCTGAAGCAGAAACTGTCATGGCTCAGGGAGGGCCGTGACAGGAGAAACACCCTTATCCTCCAGATGCTGGAAAAACAGGGCTATCCGGTGGAGATGAAGGAGCTGGAAGTGTACGCGAAGGGCGAGAGCGTCGGGCGGCCCCATATAGCTCGTGCCATGGTGGCAAAGGGTTATGTCGGCAACGAGGAAGAGGCATTCAACCGGTTTCTGGCCAAGGGAGGCCCGGCTTACGCCAACAAGGAGCGTATGCACCCGACAAGGGCTATGGAACTGGTGATCGGCGCGGGCGGTCTGCCCGTTCTGGCCCATCCCCAGACGCTGGATCTTAACAGCACGGAACTGGCTGATCTTTTAGCTGAACTCAAGGAGGCAGGACTTGCAGGAGTGGAAACGTACTATTTCAGCCACTCTGAAGAGGAGATGTTTCTGTACAAGCACATTGCCGATGATCTGGACTTGATCGTCACGGGCGGAACGGACTACCATGGACCTGGATTTAAAGGCATTGAGTTGGGTAGAGGCCTTGGCGGGATGATGGTCCCCGATGAAGTGGTGGATCGCCTCGAAGAGGAGCACAAGGTAAGAAGTGGAAGTTGACATTAGCTGAAATAGTGAATAACTTTGAAAAGTTAGGCCGAAACAAGCAGCAAGGCCGGCCTGAAAAAATTTGAGTGAATCAAAGGAGACAGATAATCATGCCAACATATGAATACCAGTGCGATAAATGCGACCATCAGTTTGAGGTATTTCAGAGGATCACCGATGATCCTGTTGAGGTCTGTTCAGAGTGCGGAGGTCACGTTAAGCGTCTTATCGCTGCCACGAACTTCATACTCAAGGGTGCCGGATGGCACAAGACAGACTATGCGACACCCTCTAATGATGCAGATAAAAAGCCCCAGGCGTGTGCTCCGGAGAATATGGGGCCTGCTTGCGACGGATGTCCTGCCAAGGGTGAATGATCTTGTGCAGGGAGTGGATCAGGTAACCAGGAGCTGTCAGCAGTAAACATTGATGACTTTGCAAAAAGGCATCAATGCGCCCATTGAGGGGTGCCCAAATCGATGACTTGCACGCAAGTTATTG
>DAOVVW010000173.1 GCA_030636965.1 Pseudomonadota bacterium
AGGTTATGTATTCGGGCGCCCACGCTCGGGCGCGATGATAATATGCAAGTCATTGATTTGGGCGCCCCTCAATGGGCGCGTTGATGCCTTCTTTTGAAAGAATCAACTTTCAACAGTATAAAACGTCGACGAGCCATTATAAGGATTAGTATTATGAATGCAAGCTTTGAGCTGGGATCATATTCAATGTCCCAGCTCAAGTCGAAATCGAAGAGCGTAGTCGAAGCGAATAATCCAGGATTCTAAACCTCATAACGGTCTAGTTCTCATCGGCTAATTGAGCCTGGCTTTTCAATTAACTTTTACTGGTATTTTCTTCGACTTCGACTTCGAACTTCGCACAGATCACCTGTAATTTTCATCGTTAAGATTGAAATTTGGAAATTGCAAGTGATTATGGTAGGTTAGCGTTGAAAAGTAGGGTTTACTTTGTTAAGATTTGAGCGTTTTTAACAAGTTGCATTTAATCTGGTTTATGCGGTATGCTCCCAATCTGCCGGACTTGGTGTGTGTCTCGGGCAGGTACTGAGATAGGGACTAGTGGAGCAAATGAGGGGCAAAAATCTTACAATAGAGGGACACGATGCTTTTTGACAACATCTTCGGACTAATTTCAAACGACCTTGCGATCGATCTGGGTACAGCCAACACCCTCATCTATGTGAAGGGAAAGGGTATTATTACCGATGAACCTTCAGTCGTGGCAGTTCAGAAGGACGGCCGCGGTGATTCCAAAGTGCTGGCTGTTGGCCGTGAGGCCAAACAGATGTTGGGACGAACCCCAGGCAGCATCGTAGCCATCCGCCCTATGAAGGATGGTGTCATTGCCGACTTTGAAGTTGCCGAAGCAATGCTCAGGTACTTTATTCAGAAAGTACACAATCGCAAATCCCTTGTGCGCCCCAGGATAATCATAGGCATTCCATCCGGGATCACCCAGGTTGAGAAGCGGGCGATCCGTGAGTCAGCCCAGGAAGCTGGTGCCAGGGAAGTTTATCTCATTGAAGAGCCGATGGCGGCGGCCATCGGTGCGGGACTTCCCATTGCGGAACCCTCCGGCAACATGATCGTTGATATCGGTGGCGGCACTACAGAGGTGGCGGTTATCTCGCTCCACGATATCGTCCTGTCTATCTCCGTCCGGGTAGGTGGCGATAAGATGGATGAGGCTGTAGTGAGTTACCTCAAGAAGAAGTACAGTCTCCTGATCGGTGAGAGGATGGCTGAACAGGTAAAAATAGCGATTGGGTCGGCGTATCCTCCCGAGGATGTGGAAAACATGGAAGTAAAGGGGAGAGACCTCATTGGAGGTGTCCCCAAAACTCTTGACATCAGCAACAAGGAGATTTTCGAAGCACTCGAAGAGCCTGTTGGACAGGTCGTAGCGGCCATAAGGGAGGCACTTGAGAAGACACCCCCGGAACTTGCTGCCGACATTGTAGATAAAGGTATAGTCCTGGCCGGCGGGGCCTCACTGCTGAAAGGGATGGATATCCGGCTCAGGGAGGAAACTGAGCTTCCCATCATAATGGCGGAAAATCCCCTTACATGTGTAGTAGAGGGTGCCGGTGTTGCTCTGGACGAAATCAAGCTTCTGAAGCGGATAGCCCTCAAAGAATAAAACTCCAGGAGCTCGAGCTCACAGAGTTTTATGGGACAATCTTTGCATTTCCACGATCAGCCTTGATTGTATTCTCAGACCGGTGAACATAAATAACTAATCAGTTATACATTATCTATGACTTATGCAGTTAATGTTACTAAGGTTGAGGGGCGCCCAAATCAATGACTTGCATCGCAAGTTATTGATTTGAGAGGAAAGCGAAAATGACACATTTCGTTTTCCTCAGAGTAAAAAGCCATGGATGGACTTTTTACGACCCTATTAAGGTTGAATAACGTTGCAGAATCTATGGTTAGCCCATGCGTGATTTTCTTAAACGCCACAGGGATGGGCTTATTCTGTCGTTCTTTATTCTCAGCTCACTCCTGATTATATCCCATCAGACAAAGGATTACTCGGCCATGAGCTACCTCAAGAGGGGTGGTATGACCGTCATCGCGCCCTTTCAGACAGCAGTTGATAGTTCTTTCAGGTCTGTATCGAGCTTGTGGAACGACTACATCTTCCTGATGGGAGTAAGATCAGAGAATAAGGAGCTCAGGAACGAGGTTCACAGGTTGAGAGGTGAGACACAATTCCTGCGCGAACAGCTTTTCCGCGCGGGAAGGCTGGATGATTTTCTGCGCTACCAGGCCGAAACAGGTCGCATGGGAATTACCGCAGGAATTATCGGTGATTCACCTGATCCCTGGACCAGAGTGATAATATTGGACAAGGGTGCCGATGACGGTATCAGAATGGGATTGCCGGTGGTTGCACCCGATGGTCTTGTGGGGCGTGTGATAGAGATCTCGAAGGGAAACTCTGTAGTACGGCTGATTGTTGACAGAGCCTCCCGCATTTCAGTGCTCATTAGCAGGTCCAGGTCCAGAGCGATCCTGGAAGGAGAGAACTCCGGGACCTGCCGTTTGAAGTTTGTGGACAGAACAGAGGAAATAGCGGAGGGTGATATTGTAATAACAAGCGGTCTTGCGAACATATTCCCCAGAGGGATCGAGGTTGGTAAGGTGTCGGTTGTTCTTGAAAAAAGCTACGGTCTCTACAAATATGCGCAGGTCGTTCCATCGGTTCCCATGAGTCGCCTGGAGGATGTGATCGTGTTGACCAGTGAGGGTGGGGAGGACAGACACTGAACCTTCTTTATTTCGTCATCCTGTTTGTCACTGCCCATCTGTTTCAGTCCACAGTACTGCCAGCGGTCCTACCTGCCTGGTTGTCGGCCGCCTTCGATATACCCCTCATAATTGTAGTGCATGTTGCCATCACAAGGGGGAAGCTGGCCGGTATGATAGTGGGGCTGGTGATGGGCTACTCACAGGATGCGATGGCTGCGGGTGTCCTCGGAATTAACGGTGTGGCGAAGATCGTCGCCGGCTTTAGCGGCGGCCTCCTGAAAGAGAAATTCTTCGTCAGGAGTCTGACCAACCGCCTGATCACCGTTTTTGGAGCGGTTATCGTCGCCACTGTCATGAAGCTGATCATTCTCTACCTGTTTGCCCTGCCAGCGCCCGATCTTTTGTCACCAACCTTCATTTTTGCCCTGGTGAATAACACTATCTTTGTTCTCCTCGGAAGTTCAGCCCTGGAACGTCTGGAAATCAGGATAGGGATTAGAAGAGAAGAGGAGATCCACCTGGAGAGCTGATCTTGACTACCGTGATGCCCAAGCCAAAGATCCCCCTGCCGGGGATGGAAAAGAAGCTGGTGATCCTGGTAGGTGTTATCGCTGCCTCTTTTCTCCTTCTGGTCCTGTACTTCTGGCGGCTTCAGATACTTCAGTATGACAATTACCAGAGACTTGCTGATAACAACAGGATCAGGCTTGTTGAAATGCTGGCTACAAGGGGTATCATCACCGATAGAAACGGGATTATCCTGGCCGACAGCACTCCAAATTACTCATTGGCAGTGGTTCCGGAGGACATGGATGATGACTGGGAAGCTGAACTCAGGGCCCTTGCCAGGCATCTGTCCCGCAACCCGGACGAAGCAGTCAGCAGGCTGACGGAAAGCGTTCAGAATGAGCCTTACCGGGCCGTCAGGATCTTCGAGAACCTCGATGACACGGAAGTTGCGCTGATAGAATCTGAAAGCGATCGGTTCCCAGGGGCCAACCTCAGAGTAATTCCCCGCAGGTATTACCCCTTCGGACAGGTAGCTGCTCACACACTGGGTTATGTGGGAGAGGTCTCCCCGGAGCAGTTGGCCTCAGGGCTCTATCGCGAAGCCAATATGGGGGATATTGTTGGGAAATTCGGCCTGGAGAAGATCTACGATAATTTTCTGAGAGGCAAGGATGGGGGACGGCAG
>DAOVVW010000067.1 GCA_030636965.1 Pseudomonadota bacterium
CGTGAGATTATCAGGGTGTAAGTAATGTCAATCACCCAGATAATTTAAGTTGAAAGTTGTTAGTGGTTAGTTGTTGGTTAAGAACTGAACTATCAACTATCAACCAACAACTATCAACTTACAAGCCAGACGTATGTCTGGCTTGTTTCGTATTACATAATTGTGTTTTGCTGATGTGCAGCTCTATTTTTACTATAAGTAACTAAATTGCTGAAATATCAATAATAATTCACAAATTCAGAGCCTCAATTTCCCGGAATTTTGAGTTGAATTATCCCTTCAAATTCTCCTGAACGATTACCAACAAACAGTGCAAATAGTTGTTTGCAGCGCCTTTTTGCATTATCTTCGAGCCCAAGTCCTGTTACTCCGGTAAATAATGGCAGGATAACGGGATTTTGCGGATGACCTTTTTCCTTGACATGCTTAAAACAGTGTTATAAAAAACAGGCTGTAATGCCGGATACATCGGCATGTCGGTAACTGAAAAGGGTGAGGTCCAAGGGTATAGAGATTTCTATCTATGCCCGATTTTTTCTTTATAAAGCTTTTCTTAAATCAGCCCATGGGGAGGCAGCCTTTATTTCGGGTCAGGAGCCCGGGCACTTTGCTTATTCGCCTAACTCCCTATAATCAAGGCGAAAATAGTGTCTCATGTCTTAATGGAGGAGATTAGAAATCATGTCAGACGATAGACAATACTTCCAGCCAGAGATAGAAACAATGCCCGTTGAGAAGCTGAAGGATCTTCAGCTCAAGAACCTCAAGGAAGTTGTCACCAGGGTCTACAATGACAATCCATATTTCCAGCAGGTTTACAAAGACGCAGGATTCGCGCCTGGTGATCTTAAGACACTGGATGATATTACAAAAATTCCCTTCATGGAGAAGGGTACAGTCAGAGATGGTTATCCCCTGGATATAGTCACTGGCCAAATGGGTGATCAGAGACAGATGCACAGCACCTCCGGTACTACCGGAAAGCCCGTCCTGATCTTTGCCACTGAGTACGACATTGACCTCTGGGCCGACCGGAACGCGCGAGAGCTGTGGATGGTTGGTGTACGCCCGGGAGACATTTTCCTCAATTCCTTTGGATACGGACTACCCACGGGCGGATTCGGTTTCCATTATGGTGCTCAGAAAATGGGCGCATGTCCGATACCCCTTTCCGGCGGCCAGTCAGACAGGATGATAGACCTTCTCGTAGATCTTCCCATCAAGGCTTTCTGCGCGACACCTTCTTTTGCTCTTTACGTTGGCCAGAAGGCACGGGAAAAGGGTTTTGACCTTGCAAAGGACTCAGTATGCGAGATCAGCCTTCACGGTGCCGAGCCGTGGCCATGGTCCACGAGGGAGAAGATCGAAGAGTTGTTTGGCGTGACTGCCTATGACGAATTCGGCATGACCGAGTTCCTGGGGCCGGGAATGACCTGCGAGTGCGAGGCCAGGACCAAGGATATGCCCATCAGGATGCACCTCTGGGCAGATCATCTCCTCGCCGAGTGCATCAATCCCGATACAGGAGAACCTGTTGGTGATGGTGAGGATGGAGAGATGGTCTGGACGAACCTGGTCAATACAGGCACTCCGCTGATCCGATTCAGGAGCCGTGATCTTGCCGCCATGACCTGGGATCTGTGTCCCTGCGGGAGGACCCATCCCAGGATGGCTGCCATCAAGGGAAGGTCGGATGACGCTGTTTCCATCAGCGGCCTGGTTGTATTCCCGAGCCAGGTTGAAGAGGCGCTCACCGGTTTCCCGGAGATGGGCGCTAATTTCAGGATGATAATCGAAGCGGACAAGAGGGGAATGGATCACTTCACCCTCATAATTGAGCTCGTGGACAAGGGTCTGCTCGACGATAAGGCTAACGTGGAAAATCTGGCCCAGAAGATGAAAGAATCAGTAAAGGCCGTTACCGACGTCAACCCAAAGGTCATAGAACTCATCGGTCCGGATGAACTGCCGAGGGCAACGGCAGGTGAGGGTAAAACCGCCAGCGCCCGGGTTGAAGACCGCAGGAAGAAGTAGCGATTCAGCTTTTGTTTTTTGAGTGATGACTTCGTGAGAAGTCATCACGCGCCCATTGAGGGCGCCCAAATCAATGACTTGCAACGCAAGACATTGATTTGTGAGGAAAGTGAAAATGACACTTTTCACTTTCCGCGGAGTAAAAAGCCACGGATGGACTTTTTACGACCCATACTAAAACAGCAAACAAACAAACTAGCCAAATGGAAGGAGGTGTAAATATGGAGCGAAAGCGAATGAGGGCTCGATATGTTGAAGAGGATCTACGTCTCTCCGAAAGTGTAGAGCCCACAGAGGCGATGGAAACATGGCAGAAGATAATCGACGCTGCCTGGGATATGACGATAGTGGCCGTCGCCTATAACGATATGCGGGTCCCGCTGACAAGGGTCCCGGACACCCTCAGTACTCTGGAGAAGGAAGTCTCCACGGTCGCTGAGGAGAAAACCCTGGATATCATCGAAGAAGAGATGAAGACCGGCATCCGGCATTTCTCTGACATCGTTGAAAAGGCCCAGGCGAGCAAAGAGGAGATGGAAAGAATCCTACGCTCTACCTGGAACCGCAGGGTGAAGATCAAGACATGATGTTTCCCGCTTAATAATTTCGTTTAAGCAGGAGAAAGGAGAAAGTTATGGCAGAGGCCACTATCCCCACTTTCATGAGGGGAAAAGAAAAGATCATGTCCCTTACGGACGCGGTCAAAACTTTCATCAAGCCAGGCACCTGCATGTGTGCGGGCGGCTTCAGCTACACGAAGAAGCCCTTCGCTCTGGCCCGTGAGATTATTCGCCAGAACATCGGTGACCTTTTCGTCACCATGAACGGCGGTGCCTCCATTTGTGAGTTCTTGGCGGCAGCAGGTCTGGTGAAATTGCTGGATACGACGTATATCGGCCTGGAGGGAATCCAGCCGGTTGCCTACAGTATTCGCCGATCCATCCAGGACGGTACTATCGATGTTGAGGATTACTCCAACTACGGCTACGGCCTGAGGACTGTTGCCGGCCGCTACGGCTGGCCCTTCGCGCCGCTTATGTCCGAGTTTGGTACCAGCTTCATGGACCACGATACCTTCGCTAAGATGGGGCTGCGAGGCAAGAAGAAGGATGGTTCATGGATAAATCCCTCAATCGCTCCCGCAAGGTCTGCCGTTATCGAGGATCCCTTCGATGGTTGGGGACTTCGCCCCCACGCTTTCGAGGGTGGCGACGCGACATCCAACACGACCAACTTCCTGGAGCAGATCCGAGAGTCAACCGCTTACACTGGCAACAAGGGTGTTAAGTGCATCCTGGTTCCCCCGATCCTTCCCGAGGTGACGATCATTCTGGCCCAGAGGGCCGGAGAACTTGGAACCACCAGGATCGAAGGTATTACGGGCCCGGATAATGAGCAGGCCATGGCGGCGAAGAACTGCATCGTGCAGGTTGAGAAGGTCGTTTCGGAAGAAGAGCTCAGGGCACAGCCGTATTCCAACTCGATAGCGTTGCAGTTTATCGACGCTATAGTGGAGGTTCCCTACGGCGGATTCCCCGGCCAGGTACCGTACTACTACGATTACGACTGGGATTTCTGGAGGGCTTATACGCAGGTGAACAGGAAGCCCAAGGAAGAAGTAGATGCCTACATCAGGGATTGGGTAATGGAAGACGAGTGGACATTCCTGAGCACCCGCCCGGGTGACGGCTATCCCACAATTACCGGTACCTCGGGTTTGGAGAGGCTCTTCGAGCTTCGCGCCGATGCACTATACGGCTACAAGCCCGGACTGGCCAGGCCCCTGTAAGGGCTGCGGCTTAAACTTCCGAAATTATGAGGAGGTAAAATATGGCTGTTATTAGAGCAAGCGATCCCGGGCAGTGGACTCAGGTGGATGATACTGAGTACGAAGCCTATTGTAGCGAGCAGGGGATCGATCCAGAGAAGTACACTACTATGGAGCTGCTTTGCATTGCGGCGGCCCGGCAGACTTATGACTATTCCTTTATCTTTGCCGGTACGGGTCTTCCAATGATCGGATGCATGATGGCGCAGCACACATATGCGCCAAACGCCCTGATCATCATGGAGGCAGGAATCCTCGATCCCAAGCTCCTCGAGGTTCCAATTTCCGTTTCCGAGGCACGGGGCGGTTATATGTGCTCCACACTGTCCAACATGGCCGATACCTTCGGCACTTTCGCACAGCGCGGATTCATCAACTTCGGTATGCTTGGCGGAGCCGAGTGCGACAAGTACGGTAACCTGAACTCCACAGCCATGGGCGGCTATTACTCAAAGAGCGCCCGTGACGATGGAAAGACAGGTCCCACCGTCCGGTTCGCTGGATCAGGTGGCGCGAACAACATCGCATCCTATGCGGATGTCGGTCTCGCCATGATGGTTCAGGAGAAGAGGCGATTCCCCGAGAAGAACGAGTATGTTACATCTGTTACAGGTTCTCGCGGACCTCTCGGAACTCCTGAGGACAGGTACGCCATGGGTCTTTTCCGTGGCGCTGGTACCACAATCGTTTCCGATCTGTGCATCTTCAGAAGCAGCATCGAAACGGGTGAGCTGGAGATGGCCGAGATCTACCCCGGTGTGGATGAGCAGCTGGTCAGAGATAACGTCAGCTGGGAGCTTAAAACCGCTAAGGACTTCAAGCCTTTCGAAGCTCCGGGACACGAGGAGATCAAGATCGCAAGGATGGTCTGCGATCCCAACAGGATCTATCTTGGCCGCAAAACCAAGAGGGATCTGGCTGCAGAAGAGGGATAAAACCCTTATGCTGGAGGGAGCGTCCTGCTCCCTCCAGCTTTTTTTTTCACCTACATCAGGAAATGCAGGTTGATCACTCCTGTTTTGCAGATGTAGGTGCTGTTGTTTTTAGCGGATGGAAACAGTTTTTTTAAATGTGACTATAAACTGAGGGTGGAAATTAGAAATGTTAGATGATTTTAGCTTCAAGGCACTTGCATTCGAAAAGCAGCTTTCACTCGACGAGATCGAGGAGAAACTCAAGAAGATGGAAGATAATCCCGGTACTTTCAACAGGCTGGGAGAACGGGGCGCCCGGTTTGTCCCCGACAGCTGGGAGATGCCGACAATGTATTTCGCTCTTGACGGGGTGACCCTGGAGGTTGTGACCAAGGATCTGGATATTGGTGATGTTGAGCAGTATCTTTGTGATCTGGCGCAGGTTTTGGGGTGTAAGATTTTTGGAGAACATCTTGAGTATTGGTAATTAATGTTCAAGGTTCAACGTTCAATGTTTAACGTTGATCTAAAATTAATAACGTTTATCGAAAACTTTAACATTGAACATTGAACGTTAAACGTTGAACCGCAGCTTGCAGCTGCGAGAGGGGAAACATCATAGATGAAAGACCGGTTCACAAAAAATCCCACAGCACACGATCACTGGAAAAAAGGCGATGAACTCTTCGAGCAGAAAAGGCTCGGAGCGTCAATAGAGTATTTTGAAAGAGCCATCAAGATCGATCCGAATTTCGCCGAGGCATACAACAGCATGGGAATAGCTTTCTATGAAGGGAAGGACTACGCCCGGGCTCTCGAGTGCTACAAAAGAGCGGTCATGATGAAACCGGATTTTATGGAGGCACTGAACAATCTCGGCACAGCCTTCCTTTTTCTCGAGCGTTATCCTGACGCTGCCATGGCATATGAAAAGGTTCTTGAAATGCATCCGGATTTTGCGGAGGCACACAATAACCTCGGACTTGCTTATGAGCAGCTGCACCGCACAGACGATGCTCTGAAACACTACAGGGAATTCATTAAACTCTGGAAGGGAATACGGCGTTATAAGCTTGCGGCCCAGGAGAGAGTAGACCGACTGGAGCAGGGGAGAAAATCGGGAGTTAACGAACCTATCAGGGTTTAAGAATAGAGGTTTCCCAGCGATGGGAAGAAGGGGGTGTCCCTCTAGCTTGCCCCCCCTCCTGGAGGGGCACTCCCGGTGTTTGTTAGTAGGGTCGCAAAAAGTCCGTGAGCGGCTTTTTGCTCCTC
>DAOVVW010000099.1 GCA_030636965.1 Pseudomonadota bacterium
ACCGATTTTTCCCTGTTGACTAATTCATTCTCCTTCTTGTCGAGATTCTCGAATTTCTTGTCCAGGTTCTCCTCACGCTGCTGAAGTCTCTTTTCGAGGTGCTGGATATTTTTCCGCTGATCCTTTGTCTCTTCCTCGAACCTCGACCTGGACTGGAGGAGGGACTCCTTGGCCTCAATCTCGGCCTCTTTACGAAGATTTTCAGCTTCTCTGGTAGCCTCATCGATAATGGCCGAGGCTTTTTTGCCGGCAGTTTTTGATGTTACACCCTGAATTAATATCCTCACAATGTAGCCGGCAATGATCCCCGTAATTACCAGAATTGAATATATCAGTATATTGCTGCCAGTCATTTGTGTGTCCTCCTATAAAAAGTCCCTGCAGGATCTGGCCGCAACAGACGTCACAACCTTGTGCACAGGAACATCATGTGTTTCAGCAGGCAGGCTCTTGAACAATTGAAACTCGAAGCCAAGCCCTATAAGAACCGCTTCTGGAGCGACCAGTTCAAGGAGTCTGTCGAAATATCCGCCGCCCATCCCCAGTCTGTTTCCCAGTCTGTCAAAAGCAAGTCCAGGAACCAGGAAAAGATCGACCTCCTCGACCGGGATGATCCTCTCCTCGATGACCCGGGGTTGCGGTACAACCCGGCCTTTGGCCAGAAGGTCCTCTTCGGAGTTGATCTGTATGACTCTGATTCCGAAGCCCTGACGCCATCCTTCCCAATCCGGGATAATTACTCTCTTGCCGGACCCCAGAAAACTTCTGATCAGGAAACTTGTCTGTACCTCCTTGCCGACACTGGCATAAGAACAGATCGTTCCAGACTCGCCTACTTCCTCCTGGTCTAGTACGAATTTCGCCACCTTGTAGCTTGCCTTCTCCACATCCTCTGTAGAAAGGGCCTGCCTGATGGCTCGCATCCGTTCTCTTATTTCCTGCTTTTCCTGGGACAGATTTAACGACAAAAACCCCCCCAGTTCAATTGGGTTCAACTGAACAGAACCGGAGAGGCCTTTAAAGGTGCAGTCCTAAACTTGAAGTAGATCTACATCTACTCAAACACTCCAGACGGGTGAATCCGAAGAAATCAACTCTAATTGATGTCCAGGCGCTCAAGTATATCTGAAAGGGCAGTTGATGCCCGTAAAACTTGATAATTCATCTCAGAAGTTATCTTCAAGTTTTATATTGAACTGGACTTTTTGGCCTCAATGGACCGGTCCAGAAATTCACTAAACCCCCACCCATGCCGTATTGAAGTCAACTTTTGAACCTGGCCTACCAAGTGGGTCTTACAAGGGATGCTTCAGGCTTTTCGCGTTAACGAACATGCTCACCACATCCACTACTAAAGTCCCATTCACTGAGTGTTGGCTCAAAAGCGACAGGCAAACACGATCAGGGCAGGGGCATTAATAATCTATCAGATTAAGCAAGTGCCATCAAGGACAATCGAAATTCATTTTGCGATTCAGCAGATCATCTCTGGTTCTATAAATCAATTTTGATAAGATCGAAAAAGTCCATTATGGCTTTTTACTCTACGGAAAGCGAAAAGTGTCATTTTCGCTTTCCTCACAAATCAATGACTTGCGGTGCAAGTCATTGATTTGGGCGCCCCCCAATGGGCGCGTTGATGACTTTTTACAAAGTCATCAACCCTCGAGGGCCTTATCAATCTTTCTTGACAGGTTTTTCATGCGGGATTCAAACTCATCAGTTTCCTCCCTGAGATCAAAAAACTCATCCGCGATATTCAGAGCGGCCAATATGGCTATACGGGAGGTTGATACCGTATCGGTAACCTGGGATATTTCCCTCATTTTCCTGTCGACGTACTCTGCAACTCTCCGGACGTATTCAACGTCCTTTTCACCCCTGACGGTGTAGACTTTTCCAAAAATTTCTACGTCTACTCTTCCAGGCATGTGAATTTACCCTCCAGATCAGAAAACAAACAATCCTAATAGAGATCCTTGAGCCTCTCGATTGCCTTGCGGATAAGCTCGGCTGCTTCTTTATCAATGACCGAGGCGGATTTTCGTCTGGCGGTACTCTTCAGCTTTGAACCAGCAGGGGACACCTCCCTGCTGTTCAGAAGCCTGTCTACAGCCTCTTCGAGGTCAATAAATGCGCCTTTCAGATCTTTATTAGCCATATCGTATTGGATAAAATATAGGTAATTCAATAGGTTCTGTCAAGCTCATTAAGAATGAACTTTAAAAGACTATCACAAGGGTGGGTATACATTGGTAAAGACCACCCGCCTTTAGAAGTTACTTTAAGTCGGGTTTGATATTGAGTTAGGCAGGAGGCAGAAGGCAGAAGGGTGGTATTCAATAAGTGGTCAGTTGTTGGTTCACTAGAAACAAGAAATTAGAAACCAGAAACTGTGCGCCTTAGCGTACTATGAATCCTTTAAGATTCTTCTCATCCCTTAGAGTAGCCAGGGCCTTTTTAGCGTCTGCCAAAGTCCTGAAAGGACCTATTCTGACCCTGTGCCATACACCACGAGGCCCAAGGTCTGCCTGAAAGACCGTCCCTGTATATCCGGAATCGCCGAGAGTCTTAAGAAGTTCCTGTGCGTTCTCCCGCTTCCTGTAGGATGCAACCTGGATCACAACTCCCTTGCCACCACCAGTCAAAATGCCCGGAGCCGGGTTCTTCTTCTCCTTGATATCGGACTTTGGACCACTGTCCCTGATCGCGGGTCGGGTCCGTGATGGCGGTTCTGCTTTCGTCAGGGCTGAGTAGAATGTGATCGAAGGAGCCGTACTTTCTTTGGCAGGTATATCCGTTGGGCCCTTGCCGGTATCAATCACTGGTGCTTTTCCTGACTCGGTAATTTCGGTGCCCTCCATCCCCTTCCGAAGAGAGGACTTCAGGCCCATGTAATAACCCACCGCCAGGGAAATGGCAGCCACAAGAACCACACCCGCGACAGCAGCACTGAACTGCCCAGGTGTCAACCTCAGCAATTCTTTTGGAGATGCGGTTCTCTTTCCCTTCGCCACTCTTACATCCTCTCAGGGGTGCTCACTCCCAGTAGGCCCAGGCCTTTTGCGATAGCGGTGCGCACCGTCACCATTAAGGCCAGGCGGGCTTCAGTCAGTGAAGGATCATCTGATAGAACCCGGTGATGAAAATAGTAGTTGTGCAATGACGTGGATATATCTCTCAGGTAGTTTGTCAGACGATGTGGCTCCAGCGCCATAGCAGCACCCTCTATGACATCCGGAAGAGCGGCCATGTGCCTGATGAGCTCTTTTTCCTCAGGCAGCTTGAGCGCTCCGATGTTGACATTCTCTGGAGAGGGTAATTTGAATCCGTTTTCCTCCGCGTTTCTCAGGATGCTGCATATCCTTGCATGAGCATACTGTACGTAATAGACCGGGTTGTCATTGCTCCTGGCCTTGGCAACATCAAGATCGAAGTCCAGCTTGCTATCCGCTTTTCTTGTGAGAAATATGAACCTGGCAGCATCTTTTCCAACCTCTTCGAGCACCTCTCTGAGGGTAACGAACTCACCAGCCCTGGTTGACATTGCCACCGGCTTCCCGCCACGCAGGAGGTTGACCAACTGAACAAGTATGACCTCCAGGTCGTCTCTGTCCCTACCAAGGGCAACGACACCGGCTTTCATCCTTTCGATGTAGCCGTGATGGTCGGCACCCCAGATATTGATCACCTTATCGAAACCCCTGCTGAATTTATTCCTGTGATAGGCAAGGTCAGATGCAAAATAGGTCGCGGATCCGTCGGCCTTTATAACAACCCTGTCCTTGTCGTCTCCAAGAGGCGTACTCTTGAACCACAGAGCACCCTCCTCCCTGTACAGGTGATTCCTTCCCTCCAGGTCTTTCAACGTCAGATCAACATCGCCGTTATCGAAAAGCGAACTCTCGTAAAACCAGTGGTTGAATAATATGCCGAACTGCTCCAGGTCATCCTTTATGTCATCCATGATCACACCAGCGGAATACTCAGCGATCTCTTTCGTATCACTTTCAGGGTTACCATCCAGGTAAACATCGCCCCTTTTCTCTTTAAGCGTCATTGCGATATCCCGGATATATTTTCCCCGGTATCCCTCTTCGGGGAACTGGTCTTCTTTGCCGAACAACTCCAGGTACCGGGCCCGCACTGATCTGCCAAGAGTGTCGATCTGGTTTCCAGCGTCGTTAACGTAATATTCCCTGGAGACATCGTAACCGGAAGCAGCAAGCACGTTTGCCAGCGCGTCTCCGAGAGCAGCACCGCGACCGTGGCCCACATGAAGGGGACCCGTGGGATTGGCGCTTACGAACTCCACCTGGACCTTCCTTCCCCGCCCGATGTTGTTGTCGGCGTAGGTTTCACCCTCAGTCAACACCGATTTAAGAGTTCCTGCCCAGAATTCCTCCGTCATCGTCAAGTTAATGAAGCCGGGACCGGCAATCTGGATGTCATGGATCATCCCTCCCCCATCAGTCTTCTTAATCCATTCCGCAAGCTTTTCCGCTATCACCCGGGGATTTTCCTTTACCCTGGACGCCAGGACCATCGCAATGTTTGTAGCGTAATCACCGAACTTCCTGTCCCTTGTTATCTCGATAATCGGGACCGGTAACTCATCCTGAGGCACTACACCTTCGGACGCCGCCATTTTCACTGCACTGTAAACTATGTCTGTAATGGAGTTTTTCAATTTCTGGTCACCATCTCCCCGGGCACGCTTAGGCGTGGAGTCCGTCCACGCCTACGCGTGGAGTTTCTAGTTTCGGGTTTCTAGTTTCTGGTAAACAATTAACCATCAAATATTACCCCCTCCCCTTAAGTTCCCCTCCCGCCAGGGGAGGGGTGAATATATATAATCCAATGCTCTAATTTCTAATGTTCTAATGTTCTACTTCCCTACTCCTGCCTTCTGCCTCTTGCCTATCTCAATCGCCGACACTCCGGCACGCCGTTACTCCGATACGTGTAACGTACTCCTGCTCAGCCGAGTGATTACACCTAAAAACCCGGCCTCTTTTGACTTGGCCGGGTCATCATCGCTGAATGGAGCGGGCAACGGGATTCGAACCCGCGACTTTCAGCTTGGGAAGCTGACACTCTACCAACTGAGTTATGCCCGCCGTTTTAAAAAAGTTCCAAGTTCAAAGTTCCAGGTTCCAAGGGTAAAGAAATATTTTGCATCTAGTTCATTAAATTGCAAATCCGATCTCCTTACCTATTTTCACCTTAACTATTTTCAAATCCGAAGACCTAGTCCAGAGGTTCGAGAAGGGGTCAGATACAAGGCGCGACCAGAGGCGCAAGCCGGAAGCGTATATACAATACGTTGAGGACTTGCGCCGCGGGAGAAC
>DAOVVW010000268.1 GCA_030636965.1 Pseudomonadota bacterium
ATCCTGTCTGAGTATGGATCTGAGACCATTGGCGAAGGTCAGATCGATCTTGGGGTTCACCTGGATCTGACTTATTCCCTTCAGTTGATACTCAACCGGATCTTCTATCGTGATGATGTTCTTGTCGGCAGAGTTTATTTTCGACAAAGCCGCGTAGAGTGTTGTCGTTTTGCCACTTCCGGTGGGCCCGGTTACCAGGACAATACCGTGGCTGGTGTTGGTCATGCGCTCCGTGGCACGGAGATGATCCGGCGCCATGCCTATTTCCTCCAGACCGAGGAGGACCTGACTCCTGTCAAGGAGCCTGAGTACACCTCTTTCTCCGAAACTGGTGGGCACGATGGAAACCCTGATGTCGATATCCTTTCCAGCGATCTTGATACGGATCCTCCCGTCCTGGGGCAGGCGTTTCTCCGCTATATCGAGGTCGGCCATTACCTTGATCCTGGAGATTATGGGAGAGTGGAATCTTTTCTGAAGGGAGTGGATATTGTAGAGAACACCGTCAACCCTGTACCTTATAGACAGGTCCTTCTCGAAGGGCTCGATGTGTATATCGCTTGCCCTTTCCTTAACAGCATCATAAAGAACTGTATTAACAAAATTAATTATCGGGGCTTCATCAGATGCGTCGAGGAGGTCCTGAGGTTCTTCAAGATCTCCAGCAAAAATGGAGATCTCCCCATTCTCCAGAGTTTCAATGGCTTCCTCCGCCGATTCAGAAGATCGTTCATAGGTGAGGTTTATAGCTTCTGAAATAGTCTTTTTACTTGCCAGAACCGGTTTCACAGGTGATGAGATGAAGGTACTCACATTTTCCAGAATCTCATCGTCCCTGCTGTTCACCGCAATAAGGACATCTCCCGACTCAGGATCTCTGAAGGGATAGAGATTGTGGCGTCTGGCGAACTGGATGGGAAGAGCCGGGACATGCTCTGTTTCCTCACCGTTAACCGGCAGCACGTCGTAAAAGGGGATATCCTCAATCTCTCCGATTATCTGGAGCAGAACATGTTCATCCAGGAAACGAAGTTGAACTATTGCCTCTGCCAGCGTTCCTCCCCGTCTCACCATCTGGTGCTTCGCATCTTCGATCTGCTGTGCTGTAAGGAGATCTCTCTGAGTGAGGGCCTCCTCCAGACGATCTGACAAGGGCTGGCGTTTCACCTGTTCATATCTCCTAAGGTAAGTTCTGCTCCTTTTCTACAGGCGGCTTAACATCATCATATAGTCCCATGGCATCAAGCTGGTCCTCATCCAATACTCCGATCTTTTCAGCGCTGTCCCGTGTAGCCTCTTTCATCTGCTGTTGATTGGTGATAACGCGGGGTGTGAGGAAGATCAGGAGGTTCGTTTTCTCGGACCGTGTAGATTCAGACCTGAAGAGCGCGCCTATTAGAGGAATGCTTCCCAGCAACGGAACCCTGTTCACTGTCTTGGTCTTATCGTCCCGGATCATGCCACCGATCACAACAGTGTATCCGTTCTTCACAACCACAGTTGTATCGGTTTTTCTTTTGAGAGTAGTGGGGGCAAGCTCCTGTGTTCCCAGGGTTTCGGCAACCAGTGTTTGGAGCTCGCTGAATATCTGGAGTTTGACAAATCCGTTTGAATTTATCTGGGGAGTGATCCTCAATGTAAGCCCCACATCCCTGTAATCAAAAGTAAAGACAGGCTGATTATTGGCATCGAATTTCTGGCTGGTCTGGAAGGGGACAGTCTGCCCCACGACGATCTCGGCCTCTTTGTTGTCAGAAGTGACAATAGTGGGCGTGGACAGGATGTTAACCTCGGTATCCGTTTTCAGCGCCCTGATGAGGGCACCGAGGTTGGGAAATTCCAGATCGCCAAAGGTTATCGTCTCACCAATGGCACCTACCACGAGACCGCTGGGCAGTGTCGGGAAGGAGACAGACAGGTTGTCGAAGCTTCCGAATCCCGAACCGGCAAAGCCCACCACGCTGCCGTCGAAATCATTAGCAACGCGCCATTCGACTCCCAGTTCCATGGTTTTTCTGAATGTAACCTCTGCTATCAGCACCTCTACAAGAACCTGTTCCCTGGGGATATCAAGTTTTTCAATCACGGATCTGAGAGTCGCGAACTCTTCCGGAGTAGCAGTGATCACAAGTGCGTTGGTGGATGTATCCGCTATTATGGAGATCTCGGATCTCCCTACATTAGTTCTTGGGGGTACCGGTTGTTGAGACTTACCGGGCCCGGCCCGCACAGGTTCCAGCGGGATGCCCGCCAGGACCTTTGCCATCTCATCCGCATCGGCATTCTGAAGGTAATATACATGGATCTTCCCGGACCCGGCCGGTGCCGGGACATCCAGTTTCTCCACAAGATCCCTGATCCTTGCGAGGCTCTGGATATCACCGATGGCAATGATCGAGTTCGTCCGTTCATCGGCTATTATCCTCGCTGCCGCCCTCTGTGCTGTTGGCGAAGCAGGCTGACCCCTTGCGGGACGACGAGGGGCAGCCGCCGGTCCTGACTGGATCTCAAGAACCTGTGTAACCTTCCCGGCAAGTTCAGCCACCGGAGCGTACTTCACCGGTATGATCTCCACCTCTTCCCTTGCACCGGAGATATCTACCAGGGAAATAATTCGCCCGAGACGGGAAAGCATGGATTCAGTTGTCGTGATGATAAGCAGATTGGTGGGTCCGTAGGCAGTGATGCTGTCAGTCTTGGGCAGAAGGGGCTGAAGGAGATGCATCGGCTGCTGCGGGCGGGGGGACGGGTGTGCATACTGGAGTTTACCCTGCCTAAGAATCTGCTCATCAGGGCTTTGTATATGGTTTACTTTCGATGGGTGCTGCCGGTGGTCGGCGGGGTGATCTCG
>DAOVVW010000169.1 GCA_030636965.1 Pseudomonadota bacterium
AACTTCTGCAATGCACTGCCCCTGAAGATGAAGAGGCGGTTTATATTCGAAGTATGATGGGAGGTGACCCTGACGCCCTGACATTAAAGGGAGCTTCCGGACTGTCTTACAGATACTGGCTCCTTGGTCCGGGGGCTCCCCTGATTAACGGCTTTGCTTTAGGGCAGATGCGGACCTTTTGGAAATAAGAGCACTTGCAGCATGAATATCACGTGCGGAACTTTTCTTCCGGATGCCTGAGGAGGGTTGCGAGTGCCGCGCGTGATACGTATCAAGGTAGAGCATTAGAAATTGGATTATTTGTAGTCACCCCTCCCCCTTGGGCCGACGTAGCTTTACGCGAAGGCGTCCGGCGGCCTTTCGACAGGCTCAAGGTCCTGAGCGAGGCCGAAGGAGAGGGGACTTAAGGGAAGGGGGTACACCCTTCGGGTGAGTGCGAAGTGCGTAGGGCGGAGTGCCAGTCGAAGTACTAAATCGAAGTCGAGTGTAAAGGGGCAGCCATTGCGAGTGCAGAGCGGCAACCTTATAGATTATCAGACGTAAAGACAAAAGCCTTTAACGCAGAGGGCCGCCAGTCTTCGTTACGCTTTAGCGTAACTTCGCCTCGGCAAGCAGCTTGTCACGTCGTAGTTCGGAGAACGAAGACGGAGGGGCCGCTGAGAAAGAATTTTTCTTTGGAATTACCAGAAACCCGAAACTCCAGCCGTAGGCTAGCAGGGGTTCCGAGGTATGGAGGAAAATGCAGTTGCAGTTACTTCGATACTTACATACTTCGACACATCGACACTCAGCCGCAGGCTCAAGGGGAGCTCTGAAGGCGAAGGGCATTTTACCAGAGCCAATTAATTACGGAATTACCACTTGAATGAGGGGGACCATGAAAAGAAATTTTGCCGCCGTTATTATCCTTTCGGTACTGTCCTTTGCAACTGTCGTATATGCCCAGTGGGGCCTTTTCGAGCATAGATACAAGTACCAGCTGTCAGATGTGTTGCAGGCCGAACGTTTCGTTGAGAAGAACGGTTACTGGGAAGGATATGTCTATGATGACCTGGCCGGTTACGTCCTGCTGTCCAAGGACTGGACCGGTAATCTCGTGGGTTATTCGGGTAAGCACATGGAAACCCTGATAGGGATGGACATGAACGGGACTATTGCCGGTGTCAAGCTGATATTTCATTCTGAACCCATCGTGCTTATTGGTCTCAAGGAGAAAAACTACCTTAAGTTCCTGAAGCAGTATTACGGCAAGAGCATAAAGAAGGAATTTTCTGTTGGCAAAGGGGTCTCCATGGACGCTGTGACCGGAGCTACTGTCACAGCCGTTGTCCATAACGCCATTATTCTGAGAAGCGCAAGGAAAGTCGCATCGGCGGCGGGTATCATCAAGGTTGCCAGCGCTAAACGGCGCAACATAAGCGATACATACAAGAAACTTTCGTGGAAGGAGCTACTGAGCTCGGGGGCGGTGAGGTATCTCAGAATCACAACAGGGGATCTGGGTCTAGCGGGCGATGAAATTTACCTTGATCTCTACTTCGGTATCGCAACGGTTCCCTCCATCGGAAGAAACGTCCTGGGAGAGACTATCTACAGGGACACGATGGATACACTGAGTAACAGGGAGACAGCCATATTCGTTTTCTCCAGGGGGGAGGGTTCTTTCAAGGGCTCCGGGTTTGCCCGTGGGGGTATTTTCGACAGGTTCAACCTTGAACAGGAAGACAGCGTTTACATGTTTAGGGATGCGGATTACAGAATATTGACGGAGATAAGCGCAGGAGGCGCTCCTGAGATCAAAGAGGCGGGATTGTTCATAATAAGAGGAAAGAATTTCGACCCCACCAGGTCCTTCAGGTTCAATCTGGTCCTCCCGTATCGTGAGGGAGGAAAAAGGGAGTTCAGGTCATTTCAATCTGAAGGCGCCATACCGGACGAATTCCTGGAATAATCGTGAGCAACCAGACGGGAGTAAATATAGACGCTCTTGCCGAAACGCCCCTCTGGCTCCAGGTCTGGGGGATGAAGGCACCATTAATAGCTTTCTTTGCCCTTTTTTTACTCCTCATTATTCTGCTAATGCTCCTGAAGGATCCTGCTTCCAGGAGGAGAAAATTCCTCGAGGCTGCCAAGTACGGATACCTGGGAGTATCTTTCATCTATGTAGGCCTGGTTCTTAAGGCCCAGCCAACCACGACCAATATAGTGATAATGGTCAACGCCATGAAGGAGCTTAAGTTCCCTCTTGGCCTGTACATGTTAGAACCCTATATTTTTCTGTCCTTTATCTTCATCTTCCTGACGATGATCATCTGGGGAAGAGGGGTATTCTGCGGATGGCTCTGCCCGTATGGTGCAATGCTGGAGCTATTAAACAAGCTCTACAAAAAGATATTTCCCAAAGTTCGCCAACATTTGGGAAAAAAGCCCCACCGCAAGCTCATCTATCTGAAGTATGCGATTTTTTTCGTGATCATCGGTGTCTCCTTTTTCAGCTTCATTCTCTCTGAATACCTTACCGAGGTTGAACCCTTCAGGACCTTTGTGCTGAAGCTTGCCAGGGAGTGGTACTTCGTCCTTTATTTCGTAGTGCTTACAGCGGGATCGGTTGTCGTCTTCAGGGGATTTTGCCGTTACATGTGCCCCCTGGGAGGGGCCCTTGCGCTGCCGAACTTTTTTGCGGGGCTGCCTTTAGTTAAGCTCAAGAGGTACGAGTTCTGCCACGTTTGCAAAATATGTACAGAGGATTGTCTGCCTCAGGCGATCAAGGCGGATGGTGTCATTGATACGAGAGAATGCCTGACGTGTCTTGAGTGCCAGATGAACTACTGGGACGATGATAAATGCCCTGTCATGATACAGGAAAAGCGTTCCGGCCAGGCTGCACAGGGAGGGACAGGTTAATGAGGCGCTCCCTGGGCAGAGCGACAGGTCAGGTTCCATTGAAGCTATATCTCGCCGCTGCGGTCATGTTTTCGGCTGTGGCTCTTCAAATGATCTGCCGCCCGGCAGTTGCTGCAACGCTTGAAGTTGGGCCGGACTATAATACAATATCTTCTGCCCTGGCCGATGCCAGGGATGGCGATATAATAGAGGTGAACGGCGGCATTTACCGTGAAAAGCTGGTTATCGACAAGAGGGTGCACCTCATGGGACTAAAGAGCCCTGTAATAACCGCGCCAGGCGGCAATATGGTCAGGATATCCAGCCCGGACGTTGTTTTTGAGGGTTTTACTCTCAGGTATGATAACGGTGAACCGGGATCTTCAGATGCGGCTATTATTATAGACAGGGCGGCGGTGGGCGCCAGGGTCAGGAACAACAGGCTTGTGGGTGTCATGTTCGGTGTGTGGAACATAGAAGGTGAGGACATCTGGATCGAGAACAACATAATCTCTGGAATAGAGGTGCTCGACAAGAACCACAGGGGAAACTGCATCAATCTCACCGGATCCCAGAGGGTCCACATCATAGACAATACGCTAAGTGACTGCCGCGACGGCATCTACATGGAGCTGTGCCACGATGCAACTGTCACCGGCAATGATATAAGCAGGTCCAGGTACTCCGTTCATACAATGTGGGTGGACAGGGGGACTTTTACGGGCAACACAGTTTACGACAATCTGGTTGGACTGGCGATAATGTATACGAAACATTCATCTATAAAGGACAACAGGTCCTACGGCAACCGGACACACGGACTTTTGGCCATACAGAACGTCCGGAGCGAGCTGGTGGGAAACGAGATCATAGGAAATACGAAGGGCATCTTCCTCTACAATTCGGTCTACAATAACCTTGCCGCGAACCTTGTGATGAATAATCAGGTGGGAATTCACAGCTGGGGCGGGTCGGAAGAGAATTCAGTGGAGGGAAATACCTTTATTAACAATGAGATACAGATCAAATACGTTGCAAGCAGGGACCAGGTGTGGGACGGTAACTACTGGAGCGATTACATCGGATGGGATATGACCGGTGACGGAGTAGGTGACAACCCCTATGAATCAAACT
>DAOVVW010000097.1 GCA_030636965.1 Pseudomonadota bacterium
CTACCAGGTGATAATTCGCCCCCGCCTGTCCATTATGTTCTACGGCATGAACGTTAGTGTTCCTCCCTACGACAACCCCCACCTGAGGATGGCTCTTGCCCTGGCAACGGACAGCAAGACAAATGTAGGAATAGAGTTGGGCGGTCTGTACACTCCGGCTCACCAGATACTTCCCCTGGGGATGCCGGGCTACACACCTGAAAACTCGCTTATCAGGTACAATCCTGATGAGGCTGCAAAGCTCCTTAAAAGGGCAGGATATCCAGGGGGAAAAGGTCTTGTCGAGCTTTCCCTGGCTTCCGCCTCCCACTCGGATTTCGCGGTCAAAGAACTTGCTCTTTTTTCCGGGGATCTTGAGAGGATCGGGGTCAGGGTAAAGCCGGTCTTCGTAGATGATTGGGGGGAGTTTAAGAAGGGCATCAAGGAGGGGAAGTACCCCTTCTACAGATACGCCCTCTACGCGGACGTTCCCACACCTGACGACCTCATGGCCCCCCTGTTCGAGACGGGTTCCAGGCATAATTATTCTAATTTCTCGGATCCGGAAGCGGACAGGCTCTTTGCACGGAGCCGCATAGAAGTGGATCCGGCAAAGCGTGCCTCTCTTTACAGGAAGGCCGAGATGATCATTCTCAATAAAGCTCCCCTGATACCGGTCCTCTTTATCTCTACACGGGTGGTATTTCAGAAAAGCGTTCAGGGAATCGACCTTCCCGCCACCGGTGTGCCTTACCTCCTATTAAGGGAAGTTTTCATTAAAGGCTCTCCCTGAGACCGCCCGGCTCCATGAGTCGAACGACCCTCCAGAGAAAGCTCACACTCCTGTTCGGGATCATTATCGTCGCCGTTGTTCTCGCGGTGGGTGGAATCACCGTTTATGAGAGCCGGAAAATGCTCATCGAACAGGCCCGAAGGACAGGTGTCGCGCTTGCGGGGAACATCGCGGCCGCGGCCTCCAACGATTTTTTCAACTACAACTACATAGGACTGGAGCAGAAAGCGGAGGAAGCGGCAAGAGAGCCTGAAGTTGCCTACGTTATCCTCTACGACAAGGAGGGACAGGTGGCAGCCTACTCCGGTCAGGGTTCTGCAGATCTCCCTGATTCCCCCGACCCGCTTTCTGCGGAAACAACAGGAACTTTACAGATCTTTGTGCTGGACGGTTTTATCAAGGGCTACGGCGGGAGAGGCCTTGACATACTCGTTCCCGTAACTGTGGCGGGAACCGCTGCCAGGTGGGGTTCCGTGCGTCTGGGACTGAAGCTTGATCGCATCTACAGACGCATGAGCCTGCTTTCCTGGATAGTTTTTGCTTTGTGTCTGGTGGGAGTTTTTTCGGGCTGGGCTGCCTCGGCCCTCTTTACAAAGCGAATTACAATTCCCCTGGAAAACCTCGTAGGGGCTGCCGTCAGTGTATCTGAAGGAGATTATGACACCAGGATCGAGGTTGAGACCGGCGATGAGGTCCAGGAGCTGGCCGATAATTTTAACTGGATGACCCAGGAACTTAAGAAACAGCGCGCCAACCTGGAGGAAAATCTCGATGAGATAGGGCGCCTGAAGCATTTCAGTGACCTGGTGATACTCTCCATAACAAACGGCCTCATCACCATGGACAGGGACGGGAATATAGCAGCTTTTAACAGGATGGCCGAAAAGATCCTCAATACTTCTGCGGAAAAGGCCCTTGGAAAGTCACCCAACCAGGTCTGGGGTGATACCGACGCGGTTTCGGTAATGGCGTCTTTGCTTCAGGATGAAGACTCTGCCGGAGAGGTCAGGCTGAGGTGGCCAGCTAAAGACGGGGGCCACCGGATCCTGGAGATGGGCACAGCCGTGATCAGGGAAAGCGATGGAAGAGCCGTAGGGCACATTGTCCTGTTCTCCGATCTGACCGAGAAAAAGGAGCTGGAAGATCGGGTTAAGCGCGCTGACCGACTGGCCGCGTTGGGAACACTTGCTGCAGGACTTGCCCATGAGATCAAGAACCCCCTCACAGCAATAAGGACTTTCGTTCAGCTCATGCCCGAGCGGCACGAAAGACCTGATTTTCTGGAGAAGTTCAACCGGACAGTGCCAAGAGAGCTTGACAGGGTAAACAACCTCCTGGAGGATCTCCTTGACCTCGTCCGTACACCTACTCTCAACATATCCCGGGTGCATGTAGCCGATTGTGTTGGTCATGTTCTGGAGACTCTGGAGCCTGAAATAGAGAAGAGGGGTGTGGTGGTCGACCTGGCTATCGATGCTGACATTCAGCCTGTCAGTGCCGATGCAGAATACCTGTCCAGGGCTATCTTCAATATTGTCCTCAATGCGGTACAGGCCATGCCCCAGGGCGGTACCCTCGGGATCAGCTCTGAGGTCCGGAATGTTCCTGGAGAGGAGAAAACCGTTTTGATAAATATATCGGATGACGGTTTCGGGATTCTGGAGGAGCACCTTGACCAGATCTTCAATCCCTTCTTTACCGACAAGGAGGGGGGCACGGGTCTCGGTCTTGCGGTGACAAACAAGATAATCGAGGATCAGGATGGCTCCATTACTGTAAGAAGTGAACGGGGAAAGGGGACGGATTTTACCATCAGTCTGCCCGTATTCCACACCCGCTGAACATATGCATACATCTGTGTGCACTGCACATGAGTGTGTGCAGCCCAGCCCACATTCAAAAAACCTAACCAATTGATTTTAAAAGTAATTTAATCTTGGTGCCTCTGGCTTGGTTCTTGCTCTAACCCTCCGTGAAAAAGGCGAGCTGGATATCTGAATGTAGGAGAGGTTTGTTCAATTGCGATCGAAATGCAGGATGGTGTGCTTATTTAGAAGGGGGACAGCCACATGAACAGGGACAAAAAGGTCCTGTTGGTTGTAGATGATAATATCGGGATCATCGAGAGCATGGACATGCTTTTCTGTGACGACTATAGGGTTCTGGCTGCAAGCTCGGTTACCGAGGCCCTGAATATTTTAGGTGGAATAAAGCCGGATATCATCCTTCTCGATTATTTAATGCCGGGTTTGAACGGAATTCAGCTGCTCCGGGAGATAAAGCAGATGAAAATGGCATCCAGGATCATTCTCTTTACTGCATCAGTATGGGAGAGCGTGCGTGAAGAGGTGATGGATCTCGGTGTAGATGGATTTATCAGGAAGCCTTTTGATATCTGGGAAATTGAAGCCCTTGCAAGGGGTATTGCACCGGCAGCATGATAGAGGAGGAGTCAAGACAGCCCAGCTAACATCCTCCAATAAAAGAATTAGCAATTCTACGAGGATACGGACCATGACAGATAACAGGTATGAGATGAGAGAGTTCTGCAGAGGGAAGAAAGTTCTGCTTGTTGACGACAACCCCGATGTTCTCTACCTTTTGAACGACCTGCTCAGAAGGAGCCTCGAGGTGGAAGTCTCTACAGCCCAGAACGGAAAAGTGGCAGTTGAAGCAGCAAAGGATATTCAGCCGGACCTGATCCTTATGGATCTGATGATGCCTGTAATGGATGGGCTGGAAGCTATAAGTAAGATCAAGGACGATGAGAGCACAAACAAGATCCCGGTTGTGGCCATTACCGCTCTTATCAATACTTATCAAAGAGATGATGTAATGAAACACGGCTTTGTAGAATGTCTGGAAAAGCCCCTGGACTTCGACCAGCTAAAAGATATGGTTTTCAGGTATATCGTCTAGGTTAATTCCCGGCTCAGGTCACAAAAGATCCCCTTTTTGTCTTCCCCTTTGTGAAGTATGATTTGCACAGGATAGTGCCTGTTAACGGCCAGCCGGTATTAAGGTGTGTCGGAAAATTTAATGACCTTTACTGTTACTTCCTTACTGTCAAGTGGGGGATCCTCCATTACTATCAGGAAAGGAACTGAACTTTCCGGAGCAATAGAGGAGTTACTCAATGACTGACCAAGCTCATTCTCAAGTGCCGTTCTGATGGATGGAAGATCCCTGGAAGCAAGCTCATTATCTGAGAACAGGTTCCCGCAGTAAGCAGCAGCTCTGGCCAGTTCCTTGCCACCCTTACCTTTGAAGATCGCTTCTACCTGTATCATCCCCTTATTCGATAGATACTTGTTCCTGATATTTCCTCTCACCGCGGCAAGAAGGACGCCGTCTCCTCTTTTCAGGGTGCTGACCTGAACGTTTTCTACGGCAAGGTCCCCCTGCTGAGCAGTTGATTTTGACGGAAGCAGGATGCGAATTTTCGGGTAATTGTAGTAACCAGCAGCCAGCAGTAGAACCAGCAGCAGAAGAAGTCGAAGGCCCTTGCGCTCCTTTTTAGGTGGCTTTGCTCGAATATCCGGTTTGGGCATCTTGACTGTGATTGGTTTCGTGTAACTTGCGACCGTTTCATCTATATGAGGCGGCTGCTCTTCAAGATCATCAAGTGCAGCCGGTTCCGGAGGCGAAATGTCGATGTCGGTCTGGTCAGGTGTCTGCTCGCTTTCAGTCTCAAGGGCTATGTTGCCCCATTCCAGGGATTCGGGGTCGGGAGTGCCCTCAGCGGCAGCAGGCTGCCCTGATCCGATATCCTGACTTAAGGGTGGCAGAGCGTCCTCAGAATCAGGACTTGTTCCCGGATCAGGCAGAGCAGGAGAGACTGGTTCCTCTTCAGGCATTTGTGGAGGGGAAGGAGTTTCAGGCAGCGGTGGAGGTTCACCTGCCGGAGCATCGGTCTTAACTTCGGTGGCAGGATCTGGTGTGTCAGGCGCTGGAGGTTCAGGTTCCTTGTCCTCCTTGCCTGACGAAAAATCGGGTGTGGTCGGTTGAAAGTCCTCCTCTGATGGCGTTCCGATGAGAGAACTAAGTGCTTCTTCAGGCCCGATAGGCGCAGTTTCCTTTTCTGGCGGTACAGTTGTATCCGCCGGAGGCGCAGTTCCCTTGGCGCCGGGAGGGGGCAGGGGTGGTTGGGAAGATGGCTCTTTAGCCTGAGGTTCTGGAGGAGGTTCCGATGGTGCAGGCTCGTCTTCAGGCTCTTGTTCTGGAGCTGCATGTGGCAATTTGCCTGCAGGGGGTGTCTCAGGTGGGGTTTCCACAGGCGGAGGAGGTTCCGGCGGTGAAGGTTCACTTTCAGATTTTTTCTCGGGGGCCGGCGGTTGTGGTTTGTCTATCTGTTGTGCCTCGTCCGGTGGCTTGACTACAAAAACTTCCTTGCACTTTGCGCAGCGCACCTTGATTCCCTGGGGAAGGATCTTCTCCTCGGCAATCCTGTACCTGGAATTACAGCTGTCACACTGGACTATCACGGTATATTCAGCATCCCATTAGAGGGTGAGTAAAATAAAGTATAAATCATGCCTGATACAGCTTCAAGTCATAGAAAGTGGAAATGACACTCTTCACTTTCCACGGAGTAAAAAGCCATGGATGGA
>DAOVVW010000013.1 GCA_030636965.1 Pseudomonadota bacterium
GGGACGGGTGCAGAGGTGCAGATGGGTTATGCGGAACGCAAATCCATGCTCTATCTCGAAATCCGCTGTGTCATGATCACCAAGGGCGCAGGTGTGCAAGGTCTCCAGAACGGTTCGATCAGCTGCATAGGAGTTCCGGGAGCTGTGCCTTCCGGGATTCGAGCTGTTCTGGCTGAGAACGTCGCGACCGTCCTGATGGACATGGAAGTGGCATCCGGCAATGATCAGACCTTCACTCACTCTTCGATCCGCAATACGGCACGAATGCTGATGCAATTTCTACCGGGCACCGATTTCATCTTCTCAGGATTCAGCGCTGTTCCCAACTACGACAACATGTTCGCTGGATCCACACACGATTCGGACGATTACGACGACTATCTGGTTCTTCAGAGGGATTTTCAGGTCGATGGTGGTCTGCGTCCGGTGAAGGAGGAAGATGTTATCGCTGTTCGAAACAAGGCAGCTAGAGCGCTCCAGGCGGTCTTTGAGGAACTGCGGCTGCCGCCGATCACCGATGCAGAGGTGGAAGCGGCTACGTATGCCCATGGTAGCAACGACATGTCCGATCGAAACGTACCGGAGGATCTGCGCAGCATCGATGAATTCATGGAACGGGGAGGAAACGGGCTGGATGTGGTCCGTGCTCTTGCCAAACATGGCTTCAGGGACGTGGCAGAAGGACTCCTGAACATGCTCAAACAGAAAGTTTCCGGGGATTACCTCCATACCTCCGCCATATTCGATGACGATTTCGTCGTTCTGAGCGCTGTGAATGATCCCAACGATTACGAGGGGCCCGGGACAGGGTATCGTTTGGATGGGGAAAGGTGGGAGACACTCAAGAACATCCCCCAGGCTATCAGTCCCGAGGACGTATAGCGCTGCCAGCGCGGAGGATGTATGTGATGAAAATTTCTGAAGAGATGGTGAAACAGATTATCCTTGAAGTCCTCGGGCAGATGCAGGGAGCAGAGGGCTCTGAATCTCACGCTGGTGGGGATGTCCCGCCGATGGATATGACCGAAGGTGGAGAAGCTAAACCGGGAACCGATCGCAACGAGGTTGTAATCGGGATCCCGCCGGCATTTGGCACGATAATGACCAAGACGATAATTGGGATTCCCCACAGGGAAGTCCTGCGGGAACTGAAGGCCGGAATCGAAGAGGAAGGTCTTCATCCCAGACTTGTCAGAGTTTACAGGACCGCTGACCTGGCCTTCATTGCTCACGATGCCGCTAAACTAAGTGGATCGGGAATCGGCATAGGCATTCTTTCCCGGGGAACCACAGTGATCCACCAGAAAAACCTGGCTCCTCTGCAGAACCTGGAGCTGTTCTCCCAGTCACCTCTGGTGGAACTGGAGACGTTCAGATCTATCGGACACAATGCGGCCAAGTATGCAAAAGGTGAGAGTCCCAGTCCCGTTCCTGTTCGTAACGATCCCATGGCCAGACCCCGCTACCAGGGGCTTGCGGCCCTGCTTCACAACAAGGAAATCCAGTCGGTGGATCAGAACAAGAAAACATATGAGCTTTCTATCTAGGTCCAGACTAGATTGAGACTTTCCTGCGTAAAGCAGGACAGCCCGATAACAAGGAAAGGAAGTCATGGCTGACGATTATATGTCCAAAAAGGTGGAAGACATGATCAAGGCCAAGGGCCTTGACATTTCCCCCGATCGCGTAGCTGAGGTGGTCAAGCAGGTCATGTCTACAGTGCAGGGCGAATCGGGCGGTGGCAATCACCAGTCCGCCAGTTCGCAAGGCAGGCTTGATGCGAAAAAGGATTATCCTCTGGCCAACAATCGGCCCGATCTGGTCCAGTCCGCCAGCGGTCTTAAACTCGAAGACATAACTCTCGGCAAAGTCGAAGAAGGAAGTCTGTCATTTGAAGACATTAAGATCCGCCCTGAAACCCTGGAATATCAGGCTCAGATCGCTGAAAGCGCGGGGCGTCCAAGCTTGGCGACCAACCTGCGCAGAGCCGCGGAATTGACCAAGATCCCGGATGAGCGGGTCCTGGAGATATACAATGCTCTGAGACCCTACCGATCCACCAAACAGGAACTCCTGGACATCGCCGGGGAGTTGGAATCCAAATACGATGCTCGTATCTGTGCCGCTCTGGTATACGAAGCTGCGGCGGTATACGAGGGCCGCGGACGTTTAAAGAAATAGTCGGGGTTTTCGGTGTATGACTTACATCGCCGGGGTGGACGTCGGGAACAACTCGACTGAGGTTGCCATAGCGAGAGTGGACACAGCGGGCAAAGCGGACATACTTTCCAGTTCCCTGGTAAGGACCATGGGGATCAAGGGGACTATACGCAATGCTTTGGGAGTCATTGATGCTCTGGATAAGGGTCTTGCGTTGGTGGGACTCGAGCGAAATGACCTCAGTCTGATCCTTCTTAACGAGGCTACGCCTGTCATCAGTGACGTAGCCATGGAGACCATCACAGAAACCGTCATCACCGAATCAGCCATGATCGGCCACAATCCTGGGACCCCCGGAGGGCTCGGTCTTGGTATCGGGATGACCATCACCCTCGACCAACTGGAAGCGACCCAGGTGCCTGGACCTTGGATCGTGATCATCCCCGGCGAATTCGGCTTCAAAGAAGCGTCCGAACGGTTGACCAGGGCGGTTTCGAGAGACCTCATTGTAGCTGGTGCCATCGTCCAGAAGGACGACGCGGTGCTCATCAATAACAGGCTGCACAGATCCATACCCATTGTGGACGAGGTAAGCCATATAGACAGGGTTCCGCTGGGCATGCCTGCGGCCGTTGAGGTCGCCTCGCATGGTAAGACGATCGAGAAACTGTCAAACCCTTACGACATCGCCACGCTCTTTGATCTGGATCCTGATGAGACCAGACAGGTGGTCCCGATAGCCAGGGCTCTCATGGGCACACGAAGTGCCGTGGTGATTAAAACACCCAGGGGAGACATCGAGGAACGCCGAATTCCGGCTGGAAGTATCGTATTCCTTGGGGAAAACCGGAAGGAAATGGTGAAGGTGGAGGAGGGAGCTGAAGCTATCATGGAAAATGTGGCCCTCGTCTCTCCACTTCTGGAAATTCAGGCAGAAGCGGGAACCCACGTGGGAGGGATGTTCGAGCATGTCCGAACAGTCATGGCTGAGCTGACGGATCAGCCTGTGAGCGCCATCCAGGTTCAGGACATACTCGCTGTAGATACCCTGAAACCCCAAAGGGTTTTAGGAAGTCTGGCGGGAGAGTATTCCATGGGTAATGCCGTAGGGCTGGCAGCGATGGTGAAAACCCATAAACTCCCCATGCAGCGTCTTGCCAGGAAACTGGAAGAGGAGATCTCGGTTTTTACCAGCATAGGGGGTGTGGAAGCTGAGATGGCTATACGCGGTGCGCTCACCACGCCAGGTCTTAAACCCTCTATGGCCATTCTGGATCTGGGAGGAGGATCGACGGATGCTTCCCTGATCAACGAGGCTGGTGAGATCAAAAGTGTCCATCTGGCCGGTGCGGGAGATATGGTCACTTTGCTCATTGATACGGAACTTGGGCTGGACGACCGTGATCTGGCTGAAAGGATCAAGGTCAATCCCCTGGCCAAGGTGGAAACCCTTTTCCATATGCGCCATGAGGATGGTTCGGTTCAGTTCTTTAATGAACCCCTCGAGCCCAGGCTCTTTGGACGAGTTGTGGTTCTTGCCGGTGAAGGGCCCATTCCCCTGGAGATCAGTGAACCCTTATCGAAGGTCGTTCAGGTTCGGCAGAGCGCGAAAAAGAAGGTTTTCGTTCGGAATGCGTTGCGTGCCCTTGAAATGATCGCTCCTGCCGGTAATATCCGGCTCATCAGCTTTGTTGCTCTTGTTGGAGGATCGGCGCTTGATTTTGAGATCCCAAGAATGATCTCCGATGTCCTGGTGGAATATGGAGTGGTGACTGGCAGAGCCAATATCAGGGGTGTGGAGGGTCCACGCAATGCTGTTGCGACGGGACTGGTTTTGGCGCACGTGAGCGGAGAAAACTGACTATGAACCCGAAGTTTGCACAACCTGAAGACAAACCTGCCGTCTATATCTATGGGACGGGCCTTTCTGGCTCCAGGATGGTGGAAAAAATTCTGCTGGGCCTGGAAGAAGAGGGCGTCCCCGCAGAGATCTTCGAGGCGAAACAGGGTCCCCCTGATAGCATGGCCAAACAGGCTGCTGACAGGTCACCGGTAAGCGTAGGGGTTGGAATTGACGGAGGTCTGGGAGTCGCGGTTTTACATCACCGGGATCTGCCGGAGGCAACACCGCTTTTTATCCTTGGTCCCGGACCTCTGGAAGAAACACCCTTGAGGAACCTCGGGGCCAACGCAGCTCGTCTGGTGAAGGGCAACCCCATGATCCTTGCCGGATCTGGTGGCAAGTCGGATGCCTTCAGTCCCATCAAGTTTTCCCAGGAGCAGTTGGAACAGCTGGTCAGAGAAGCCATAGCAAAAATTGAACTGGAAAGGTAGAGGCGTCCAATGGAAAAACGAAGCCTTGGTCTTATCGAAACCATGGGATACACAGCCGCCGTCGAAGCGGTGGATGCAGCCACAAAGTCAGCCGATGTAGTTTTCCTCGGATACGAAATAACTCTGGCGGGACTTGTTACGGTCAAGTTCCTCGGTGACGTCGGAGCAGTGAAGGCTGCGGTGGCTGCGGGAACCGCGGCGGCTGAAAAGGTTGGTACTCTCTTCGCCAGTCACGTGATCCCCCGGCCGGACGATCAGATCCATGCCAAACTGCCCCCACCCGCTGCTCCAGAAGATCCCAAAAAGGTGCAGGAAGAGCCAGAGCCCTCTGCCGCAGCCGCTGAGGCACCTCCAGCGGTGCCGGAAACGGTGTCGGCTCCACCCGAGGAGGAAACGACTGCTGCTGAACTAGAGCCGGCTCCGGTTCCCGAAAAGGCCGAACCGGAATCGGAGGTGAAAACACCGTCCGAGCCCGCGGAAGAAAAGCAGGAGACAGCCGTAAAGGTAGACGAGGCTCCCGGGGCCGAGAAGCCTGTCCTGGAAAAATCCGCCGCCAGGAAAAAAACAACACCCAGGAAAACGGGAAGCAAAGGTACGGGCGGCAGGACGAGGTCCGGTGGGAAAAGGACCAAGGGGAAGTAGCTTTCTTGGCTCGCCAGAGTAAGGTCTCCAACGAGGAAAAGGGGGATCCTTCAACCGGACGTGCCGAAAAACGCAAGGATAGTTTTTCAAGGAGAGAATAATGTCGGTTGAACTTCGCTCTTTCGTGTATCTGGATAGATTGCAGCCCCAATTCGCGGCCTATGTAGGGGCCAACGCCAGGGGTTACATCCCCATACCGGGCATGGCGGCCACCCTGGTTGAGATCTCGCCGGGGGTAATGATCAACGAAGTGATTGACGCGGCCCTCAAGTCGGCCAATGTTCAGCCGGGGATGATGGTCGTTGAGAGGCATTTCGGTGTCCTCGAGTTCCACGCCCAGGCACAGGCGGAGGTGAAACACGCTGGTGAAGCGGTCCTGAAGACACTTGGACTGAAGATCGAGGACCGGGTCAAACCGAAGATCCTCAGTTCCCAGGTGATCCACAAGGTCAATCCTTACCATGCGCAGATGGTGAACGTTTCCCGGCTCTGCTCGATGCTGCTTCCGGGTCAGGATCTTTATATCCTGGAAGTTCAGCCTGCAGCCTACATCACCCTCGCGGCCAACGAAGCCGAGAAGAACGCTCACATCACACTGGTGGACTGCAGGACGTACGGCGCTGTGGGCCGTCTGTACCTGGGAGGGAGACAGTCCGATGTAGAAAGAGCCGCCAGCGCGGCGGAAACAAGCATCAACCGGCTCACGGGAAAAGAAGTGTGAACCAGAACCTGTCAAATCAGGTCAGCGAAACGGCAAATGGAAGGATAAAGGCCTTCGAGTTGTCTCTGGACCTGAACGGTAAGCGGGGAGTCAAGGGACCACTGTCCGCCGGTGTTGATCTTGGCACAGCATACATCGTGACCGCAGTGGTGGATGCCGATAGAAATCCGGTGGCCGGAGCCCTTACTCGGAGCCGTTCCAGCGTCCGCGAAGGGTTGGTCTTCGACTATATCGGTGCCGTCAATATACTCAGGCGGCAGGTGAAGGACCTCCTCGAAAGCGGATACTCGATCAAATCCGCCGGGGTGACCTATCCCCCCGGGACGACAGGTGCCAACGCCAGGGCGTGTGTCAATATTCTGGAGGCGGCTGAACTGGAAGTGGTGGGCATGATGGACGAACCAAGCGCTGCCTCACGGGCTTTGGAAATCACGGATGGCGCCGTGGTTGATGTCGGTGGCGGAACGACGGGGATATCCATTTTAGAGAATGGAGAGGTCATATACTCAGCCGATGAAGCTACAGGCGGTGTCCACGTGGATCTGGTCCTTTCAGGCAACTATAAAATAGACACCCACGAGGCGGAGAAACTCAAGCGCGACACTACCCGGCAGATGGAGATCATCCACCTTATCCGGCCGGTTTTCGAGAAAATGGGTTCCATTGTGAGGCGCCATTTAAAAGGGTTTCCCTCGGTCAGGACGATCTATCTGGTGGGAGGCACCAGCTGCTTTCCGGGTATCGCCCAGGTGATGCAGGACCAGACGGGCCTGGAGGTTGTACAGCCCTACAATCCACTGCTGGTGACACCCCTTGGGATCGCCCTGGCCTGTTTCGATGAACAGCTGTCCTCCAAGTCAATGCGGCCAAGTGGGAAGACGGATTAGGTTCTCATCATGGATGAGCGCATCATACAGAATATTGTCAATCTCAACGCTCTGGTTACCTACGGTTGCAGGATGACTGATGTGGACAGGTTGCGAGACACCGTGAGCACCGTTATGAGAAGGGAAAATATTCTAAAGGAGGGGGCTGCCAGCGCCCCAGATACCCATGGAAGGGTCTTCAGACCGGCGGGTCCGCTAGTCACTGCGGCTGACATGAAACATGCCCAACGTCTGGGTGCGGTAGTCATGGTCCAGCCGCAATGGCGCTTGACGCCTTTGGCTCAGGATCTTACCGCCCGGTATGGGGTCCTGATCGCTGATAACGAGGAGTTCTGATCCCCGTTAAGGAGGGAAAGTGTCATGATAATCGCTCGCGTTATTGGGACAGTCGTCGCCACCCGTAAGCATGAAAATCTGGTTGGCAGCAAAATCCAGATTATCCAGCCACTGGATCCCAGAACAGAGGAACCTCTGGGTGGGACGCTGGTTGCTATCGATGCTGTGGGGGCCGGTGTGGGGGAAAGAGTCTTTGTTGTTCAGGGCAGTGGTGCCCGGCTGGCGGTAGGCGATGATGAGTGTCCCGTGGACGCAACGATCATTGGGATCATCGATGAACTTAACGTTCCATAGAGGCAAACAGCCCAGTCATTTTCAGACTGCCTTTGGCGAGAATCGGGTTCAATGAGGGACACGGGGAAAAGGATATATACCCGGAAAGGGGACGAGGGGCGCACACGGCTTTTGAGCGGTGAGTCTGTGTGGAAGAGTGACACTCGTGTCGAAGCCTACGGTATTCTGGACGAACTCCAATGTCACCTCGGAACCGCCCGTGCCCTGATTACATCCGATCCTGTTAAAAATGTCATATTTTCCATGCATGAAAACATCTTCACGGCAAGTGCAGAATTGGCCTCCAATCCTGACACTCGGATTTCATTGAAAAAACGCATCGGTGAAGAGGACGTCAGGAAGATCGAAAAATGGATCGATGAATTTCAGGAGTCCCACGGTTCGCCTGGACGGTTTGTCATCCCTGGAAATTCAATTGACAGTGCCGCGCTTCATATTGCCAGAGCGGTCTGTCGCAGGGGCGAACGTGCCATCGTTCAATTGAACATGGAGTCTGGGGGGCTGGAATGTCTTCTTACTTATTTCAACCGCCTGGGGGATCTGATCTTTGTGCTGGCCTGGGCCATGGAAGTGGAAGCAGTAGTGGATCAAACACTGGCAACTGTCCTGGAGGGTTCCTCATGAGAGGTTCGAGATAATGAGGCTCCCCTATCCGGTAGCCCGGATCCTTTGCGCTATTGCCGAAGCGGCCGCTCGGGAAATGGGAGTTCCCATGGCCATCGCCCTGGCGGACGAGGAGGGTTCCCTACAATTTTTCGCCCGTATGAAAGGGGCGCTTCCAGCCAGTTCCGAGATCGCGTGTTCCAAAGCTTTCACAGCGGCCTCCCTTCGAATGCCAACGGATGAGGTGGGCAGGTTGGCCCGGTCAGACGGTGTGCTTTCCGGGATCCAGAATACGCACGGTGGGAGGATCATCCTGTTCGGCGGCGGTTTTCCACTAAGTTTCCATGGGGAAGTTGTCGGGGCCATCGGCATTAGCGGTGGAACCGTGGAACAGGATATGCGGGCCGTGGAACCCGTTATTCAAGCTTTTGTCGAGATGGAACGCTGGTCCGAACATTTTAGCTCGGTTCTGACGTTCAGCCTTCGTGATATGGGCTGGACCCACAATCTGGAGAGATCTTTGGCTCTTGCACTTGAAAAGGAAGGCATGCCGGTGGACTGGCTGGAACTGCAGATTCTGATTGGTGGTGTCGTCCTGGCAGTCTGCGGTAACTGACTTTAATCGGATTCGTACGATGATAGTAAGAGATCCGCTCATTGGTGAAACGAAGAGTGGGATGAAATAGATATTTCCCCCTTTTTTAGGGGCGGGACGTGATGAGGAAGTTCGAACAAGGAGGAAAAAAATGAATACCAACCAGGATTTCGTCACCACCGTGATCCTGAAAGTGCTGGAAAACCTCGTGAATGAGGAAAATCCTACGGGTGCTGAACCCAGTGGCGATGGTATTTACCAGACAGTCGAGGGAGCTGTAAATAGTGCTGTCCAGGCACAAAAAAGGTTGATCTCCATGACCCTCGCACAGCGGGACAAGATGATCGCTGCCATGAGAAAAGCGTCTCTTGATAACAATGAGAAGATGTCTGCTATGGCGATAAGGGAAACGAAGCTGGGTCGTTTTGAAGACAAGATCAAGGAAAACATTCTCTGTTCCACAAAAACGCCTGGTACGGAGGATATTCAAACTGTCGCCAAAAGCGGCGACGACGGCCTGACTCTTCTGGAGTACGCTCCGGTCGGAGTCATCGGTTCTCTGACGCCCATCACAAATCCCACCGGCACCGTCATTCATAATTCCATTAGCATGATAGCCGCTGGAAACGCCGTGGTATTCAACCCACACCCCAGCGCCAGGGAGACCAGCACAAGTATGATTCGGCTGCTCCATAAGGCCATCGTTGATGTTGGAGGCCCTGTCGGCCTGATCTCTTCTGTCAGCCATCCGACCTTGGAAACGGCCAGGGAGATCATGGAACATCCAAAGGTAAACATGCTGGTGGCCACAGGCGGCAAGGCGGCGGTGAGTGCGGTCTTGCAATCGGGTAAAAAAGCCATCGGGGCGGGTGCCGGTAATCCGCCTGTCCTGGTGGACGAGACTGCCAACATACGAAACGCGGCCAAATTTATCGTCGATGGAGCGAGCATCAACAATAATATCTTCTGCACCTGTGAAAAAGAGGTTATCGCAGTAGACGAAGTGGCCGATTGCCTGATCAAGTTTATGCAGGAAACCGGAAAGGCCTACCTATTGACTCCTAACGAGGCGAAAAAGGTCACTGAGTTGGTGGTTACCAAGGAGGGAATGGTCAACCCTGCCTTTATCGGAAAAAATGTCCAGGTAATCCTCAAAGAGGTGGGCATCGAACTGGGAGAAGAGTATCGGTTGGCCGTATTCGAGGCCGGTAAGGATCACCCCCTTGTCTGGATTGAGCAGATGATGCCCGTCATGCCCATCGTGCGAGTGGCGAATGTCCAGGAAGGAATTGATTTCGCTGTTGAGGTGGAACAGGGCAACAGGCACACGGCCATAATGCACTCGACCAATGTGGACAACATGACAGCCTTCGCTCGGGCCATTCAGACCACACTCTTTGTCAAGAACGGTCCCTCCTATGCCGGGCTTGGTCTTGGTGGCGAAGGCCACACATCCTTCACCATCGCCGGACCGACCGGTGAGGGGTTGACCTCCGCGCGCACCTTTACGCGCCAGCGGCGCTGTACCCTGGTGGAAGGTTTCCGCATTATCTAGCAAGTTCCCAGGGAAAGATGCCGCTTGAGAAATGAAAATGGTGACTATACTGGGCGTTTTGCAGCTGTCGGA
>DAOVVW010000006.1 GCA_030636965.1 Pseudomonadota bacterium
AATTACCCCAATACACCTTTAAAAGATCTTGATCTCGCTGCGCTCAGGACCTATTCCCTTGGTTCCCGCTCAAGCAAGGTAAGCGTCCAGGATATGGGTCAACCCCTTGGCAGTGAAACGTCGTTTTCAGATCTGATCAGCAGCCTTCCCGATATCCTTGCCGCCAAAGATCTGAAGGAAGCCGCTGCCGCCATCGCGACTGCCAGAAAAAAGGACAGAGGTGTTGTCCTCGGTATGGGAGCCCACCCTCTCAAGGTAGGATTGGGACTTCACCTCGTAGATGCTATTGAGAAGGGGCTCTTCACCGGTATTGCCACCAACGGAGCTGCCATCATACATGACTTCGAGTTGGCAGTGGCCGGAATGACATCAGAAGACGTCGGTGCCGCACTGGACTCCGGCAAGTTCGGAATGGCCGAGGAAACCGCAATCTCACTTAATGGTGCCATTGCCGACGGCGCGTCCGAGGGCAATGGGATCGGAAGCTCTGTAGGTGAGCTTATAGAAGGGGGACGCTTCGAGCATGCCAACCTGAGCATTTTCGCGGCAGCCACCAGAACAAAGATCCCGGCAACTGTTCATGTGGCAATAGGAACGGATATTATCCATATGCACCCCAGCTGCGACGGTGCCGCTACCGGAGCCGCTACCCTTACCGATTTTCTCCTGCTGGCCCGGCAGGTAGCTGCCCTGGACGAGGGAGTCTACATCAATCTGGGATCAGCGGTGATCATGCCCGAGGTATTCCTGAAGGCATTTTCCCTGGCAAAGAACCTGGGACATCAAGTTAAGAACCTGACTACGATCAATATGGATTTTATCCAGCACTACAGGCCTACTGTCAACGTACTGCAGCGCCCCACAGCTGGGGGTGGCAGGGGTTATGCGCTGACCGGGAACCATGAGATCCTCCTTCCACTGCTCCTTTCAGCGGTAAAGGAACTTCTTTGATGAGCCCTGAGCCTTCCGAATATACAGCCCGCACAATAAAAGCGGCGGCAGCCGGATGGAGAAATGATGGCCTGACCATCGTCTTCACCAACGGCTGTTTCGATCTCATTCACCCGGGCCACACGAGCTATCTCAGGCAGGCCAGGGAGTTGGGCGATCTCCTCGTAGTTGGTATTAACACAGATGAATCTGTGACCAGCCTCAAGGGTCCTGGCAGGCCGATCCTCAATCAGGCGGAAAGGGTAGAGATCCTCCTCTCCCTTCGATGGGTAGACGCTGTCGTTCCCTTTTCAGAACCGACTCCCATTGACCTTATCAAGGCCGTGAACCCCCATATTTTGGTGAAGGGCGGAGACTGGCCCGTCGAGAAAATTGTGGGAAGCGAGTTTGTAGAGGCAAGCGGCGGCAGGATCTTTTCCCTGCCCTTTGTCCCTGGCGTCTCTACATCAGGGATCATCCAGAGGATCTCGGGTTCAAGTTCATAGGATGTCCCTTGTTGGTGATGTAACCAGAGACATCCAAAAGCATGGTTCGACAAGGCTCTGTGGCCTGAGTCTTTCTGCTTCGGCACACCTTGCCTCCACTCTACCCCACCCGGAAAGCCTGGTAATAGTAACTCCGGACAGAACCACAGCACAAGCTTTTGCCCGTGATCTTAATTTCTTTCTCCCCAAAGCGGGAGCTCTGGTACTCCCTGAGACTGAGTCCATTCCTCTGGAGAAAATGTTTCCTGATATAGATACAGTATCGGCGAGGATCCGGGCACTGGGTGTTATTTCGGGATCCGGAGCACCGATTGTCATTCCGGCTCCGGCCCTGCTGCAGCCTGTCCCCCCTCCTTCACTCCTGGGAAGGTCTAACCTCATCCTCCGGCTCGAAATGAGCATCGACAGAGAACCGTTTCTGACAAAACTGCTGTCATGGGGCTACCGGAGAGTGGCTGTGGTATCCCAGGTGGGAGAGATCGCAGCGCGGGGGGGCATCATCGATATTTTCTCTCCTGCGGCAGACCTTCCGTACCGCCTTGAACTCTGGGGTGACGATATAAAATCCATAAGGATCTTCGATCCCGACCTCCAGAGGAGCGTCGGTACGAAAGAGGAAATACATATCCTTCCTGCAACGGAAATCATCCGTGATAACACGGTCCTTGCCGAAGGAACGGCACGCTTGAGAAGGTGTCTGTCTTCACTTAAAATCGGCTTCAGGAAAAGGGAAAACATCCTTTCACTCTGGGAAGATGGTCGTAGCTTTGCTGGAATATCACTTTTCATGCCCGCCATATACGAGTGTCTTGCCACTGTGTTGGACTACCTTGCAGAAGACTCCCTTTTGGTCCTCTTTGAGCCTGAACAGATCGCCAGTTCACTACGGGATTTTTTCAGGCTGGCACGGGCCCGGGCTACAGAAGATCTTCCCCCACCGGAAAAGATCTACGCTGATCCTGAAGTGGTTCTTAAGGATCTTGTCGGCAGGCGCAATATAAAAACTGGTGATTTCGGCAGTCCCGACGCACGGGAGATCGCTTCCGGCCGGACCCTGTCTTTTCCAGAACGTTCTTCCCGCACGGACAGAATGTCTGAGCTGGTCCGCCTTATAGAGGCAAATAAGTGGCCAAGACTCCGAATTGCTGCAAGAAATGAAACTACCGCCGAGCGGATCTCAGGTCTCCTTTCCGGGCTCGGACACGAAGTGCCACGCATCAGCCCGGATAAAATGATCACTTCTGACCTTCATGCTGGTATCACTATAGGACATCTATCTACGGGCTTTTACCTCCAGGATGAGGGACTGGCCTTCGTCAGCGATTCGGACTTATTCGGCCCTGCAAGGGAGATGAGGGTCGGCCGGAAGACACCTCCTGAATGGGACCTGCCCATCGGATCTCTGACTGCCGGTGACATTGTCGTACATATCGAACACGGCATCGCACGGTACGAAGGATTAAAACAGCTGGAGGTGGCTGACCACCTTGGTGAGTTCCTTCATCTGGTCTTCTCCGGAGGCGACACCCTTTACGTTCCTGTGCAGGACATGAACAGGGTCCAGCGCTACAGGAGTTCATCTGAACCATCAACGCACCTGAGCAAGCTTGGCACCGCCGCCTGGGGACGGGCCAAAGAGCGAGTCCGACGGTCTCTAAAAAATATGGCCGACGGGCTTATCCGCCTGTCTGCTGTCCGCAAGAGCAAACCGGGTCACTCCTTCGGTGAACCTGATTTCATTTTCAGAGAATTCGAGGCATCCTTTCCGTGGACGGAAACACCCGATCAGGAAAAGACCATTAAAGAGGTTCTGGAGGATATGATGTCTCCTGACCCCATGGACAGACTGGTTTGCGGTGACGTGGGATACGGGAAGACTGAAGTTGCACTGCGTGCTTCCTTTATGGCGGCGCTGGATGGAAAGCAGACGGCGCTCCTGGTGCCCACTACGGTCCTTGCCCAGCAGCACTATCAGAACTTCACCGAGAGATTGGAAGGTTTCCCCGTCAGTATCGCCATGCTCAGCAGGTTCGTCTCGCCAGCAGAAGTGAACGCAGTTTTAGAGGAGTTGGCGGCGGGGACAGTCGATATCGTTGTTGGAACTCACAGGCTGTTATCCGGAGACGTGAAGTTTGCCGATCTCGGGCTTCTGGTGATCGACGAGGAGCACCGGTTCGGAGTGCGCCACAAGGAGAAGCTGAAAAAAATGAAGGAGACGGTGGATATCCTGACCCTGTCCGCCACCCCGATCCCTCGCACTCTCTACCAGTCCTTTTCCGGACTGAGGGATCTTTCCCTCATGCACACACCCCCCGCCGGCAGGAAGGCCGTCCACACGGAGATAAGGTATTTCGACGAGCACCTGATAAAGGACGCTGTTGAGCGTGAGATGGACAGGGGCGGGCAGACCTATATAGTCCACAACAGGGTCCTTAGCATACACGCTTTTGCAGAAATGGTGAGAAAGCTGGTACCACAGGCCCGTGTGGGAGTCGCCCACGGGCAGATGGGAGAGAAACAACTTGAAAAGATAATGGTGACATTCCTGAAAGGGGATTATGATGTGCTTGTCACCACGGCAATTATTGAGTCCGGCCTGGATATCCCCAATTCGAACACACTGATCATCAACCGGGCGGACCGTTTCGGCCTTGCCCAACTCTACCAACTCCGGGGCAGAGTGGGCCGCTCCAGCGTCCTTGCCTACTCCTATCTTCTTATCCCTCCGACAGGCGCCCTCACACGGAGAGCAAAGGAACGGCTCAGCGTTCTGAAGGATCTGACGGAACTTGGATCCGGGTTCAAACTTGCTTCCTACGATATGGAGATCAGGGGTGCTGGCAATCTTCTGGGAGAGGAGCAGTCCGGTCACATCGCCGCCGTTGGCCTGGACCTCTTTTCCCAGCTCCTGGAGCAAGCAGTAAGGGACGCCTCAGGAGAAAGCCCCCCTCCCGATGTTGAACCCATTCTCAGCCTTGGGATCCCGGCCATTCTCCCGGAAGATTATCTGCCTGACGTTGGAGAACGTCTTACGCTCTACAAACGCCTGGCTCAATCCATATCGGATCAGGAACTTGAATCTCTGCGGGAAGAGACCCTGGACCGATTCGGAAAGTTTACACCCGAGATCAGGGCCCTGTTTACACAGATGGAGATCACCATACTTGCAAGAAACCTCAGTGCGGAGAAGGTCGACCTTGTATATCCGTATTTCATAATGGTCTTGCATCCCCAGGCCAGGGTATCGCCAGACGCGCTGGTAAACATGCTCACTGAGGACCGACGGGTCCATTTCATTCCGCCCACAACGATCCGGCTTGATATTTCTGAAATGAATACAGTGGATGATCGTATAACATACTTAAAGGAAATCTTGCGGTCACTGAGTTGATCTGCTACTAAAGAACCCTGCCATGAAAAGACTAGCCACGATCGCTGCAGTCGTACTCATCACAGCCTTGGCCGGCTTCCTGTTCCTGGGGGGCGACAAGCAGACTTCCAGGGTAGCAGAGGTTCCATTCTCAGAGCGGATCGTCGCGGAAGTGAACGATCAGTTCATCACACTTGAGATGTTCCAGACACAGTACGATCGCTTCATGAAGCGTATCCACATTCCCGACACGAGCAGCCCTGGAGCCCTGATGGAGCTTAAGGTGAGTTTCTTAAACAAGCTCATCGAGACCAAACTGCTCATGCAGCAGGCTGAACTCAGGGCCCTGACCGTTTCGGAAGAGGAATTGGACCACGAGATAAACGTCCTGAAGCAAGACTATCCCAAGGACACCCTGAACGAGGTACTAGAGAGGATCGGGATGCAGCTTCAGGAGTGGAAGACGGATAGAACTGAGAAGCTGTTCATCGACAAACTCATAGAGCAGGAAATAGACAGTGTCATACACGTGAGCGACCAGGACGTAGAGGAGTATTACAAGGCGAACACCAAGGAATTTAAGCAGCCCCTTATGGTACGCGCAAGGCAGATAGTGGTCGCCACCGAGGACGAGGCCAAATCCATCCGTACGCGAATACTGAGGGGTGAAGATTTCGCCGAAATGGCGAAGCGCTTTTCACTCAGTCCAGACGCCGAGCAGGGTGGTGACCTTGGAATATTCGCAAAGGGCCAGATGCCCGAAGAGTTCGATAAGGTAGTATTTCGCTACCGGGTAGGTTCCGTCAGCCGTGTCGTGAAATCCCCCTATGGTTTTCATGTATTCAAGGTAGAGGACCGGGTAAGGCCCCGCACCCAGACCCTCGAAGAGGTAAGCGACCAGATAAGGCAGAAGATCTTCCAGGGCCGGCAGGAATCGTTCTTCAATGAGTGGCTTAGCCAGCTGAAGGAACAGGCGCAGATAACGCTATATCCGGAAAATCTGGATTCGCAGTAACTGACGGACCTGCGAATCCGGTTTCTAGTTCCTAATTTCTAGTTTCTAGTAGACAGTAATGAGTTATAAAGTAGTTAGTTCATGGTTTACTAGAAACCAGAAACTAGAAATCAGAAACTGGTTAATCATCAAATACAGCTTATGATAAAAAAAAACTTAATCACCATATCAATTATTACACTGATTGCTATCCAGGCCGTCCCTTCTTATTCCGGTGACCGCGTAGTAGCCGCTGTGGGCCATGAACCCATCACGCATCTGGAAGTAATGATGGTCAGGTCGGAGTCTCCTGACTTTACATACTCTGAAGCGGTAGACCTGCTCATAGAACGCAGCCTGATCCTCCAGTGGAGCAGGAAAAACAGGGTAAGTGTTTCCGACGAAGAGCTTGACGAGATCATCAATTCCATGATCAGGAGGAACAATACAACCATAGAGGAGTTTGAGAGGGCTATGAAGGCAAGGGGTCAAACTATGGACTCTTACCGCAAACTAGTACGTGAGCAGGTTACGATATCCCGGGCCATGTCAGCGGCACTAGCCGAGAAAGTACAGGCCACCGACGAGGAGGTAAAGGAGGTATATGAGAAGGACTACCCTGCAAAAAAGACATTTACCCTGAGCCACATCCTGCTAAAACTGCCTGAAGGAAGCACCGAAAAGGAGGAAGAACAAAAAAGGGACGAGGCCCTGTCTCTCCTTGACCAGATCCGGGAGGGACTTCCTTTCGCTGAGGCTGCCGGGAAATACTCGGATGACAGCACTTCGGCGCCTTCCGGTGGAAGCCTTGGCACCTACGCCCAGGGTGAACTGCTGCCGGCTCTGGAGAATGCCGCTCTTACCATGGAAAAGGGAGAGGTCGGGGGACCTTCCCGTTCCCACCTCGGGTTTCATCTGATCTATCTTACCGACACCGGCAGTACCCGTGAACTACTCTCTGAAGTCAGGGACAAGATCTCGCTGAGCCTGCGGACTGAGAAGGAAAAGACAGCCAGAAGGCACTGGATGAAGGAGCTCCGGGAAGAGACCTATATTGAGATCTTCGCTGATGGGGGATAGCAATAAATCGGACAAGCTCAGGCTGGATCTCTTTCTGAAACGTTCACACCTCGTCAAAAGACGCTCCCTTGCATCAAAACTCTGTGAAAACGGTTGGGTAAAACTCAACGGGCGGCAGGCTCCTCCCGGTAAGGGTGTCCGGACAGGTGACGAGATCGAGATCCGATTTCCCAGGGAGAAGGTCCTGATCCGGGTTGAGGAGTTACCAAAAAGGCCAGCTAAAAGTCAGTCGTCTTATTCGATCATTTTATCTGAAAAGATCGAGGAAGAACTCTTTTAAATCCTTTCCCACCACAGAGCCACAGAGGGCACAGAGCAGGCTGGGGGTAAATACAAAAAACAAATTAATTCAGGGAATACATAAGCTTGGAGTATTTTTTGGGGCAATGCTCATTTAAATGAAAAACATTTGAATCATATAGCCAAGACAAATTTACCATAGCTCTTCAGTTCTTTCACTATACATGTTTTAACCCAAAGCCCAGGTTTTTCTCTGTGTACTCTGTGGCTCTGTGGTGAAAACAGATCTTGGATTTTGGACCTTGGATCTTGGATTAAAAATAACATTGAACATTGAACGTTGAACGCATTCAATACCTAGTAAATAAAATCTTCCTCTTCTTCTTCCGCCAGCTTTGCTTTATATTTATCCACCTTGACCTGTCTCATGAGGACCCAATCGCACCGCATACAGCGGTCGGCCTCTTCCCTTGCAACCCGCTCAGGAAATCCCCTGTGTACTTCGACAAAATCCTCCACCCTCAACCCGGGGGCAACTGATACCTCCATCCTGCGGCGACGCATATCGTAATTGTCAACGTAATTGGCCCAAGGATGCTGTATCCGTCGGCTTGTATATCTGATGCTTATGGGAGGCTTACCTATGATCTCGCTGTAAAAATACAGCGCTGCTTCTCTGCCCGCCGCTATTGCCTCGATTACAGATGCAGGCCCGTGAACGCTGTCTCCCCCGGCCAGCACCGTGAATGAATCGCTGGATATACCCTCCAGAAGTGAGACTGGTAAATCGTTGGCGAGAGGTTTACCAGGCGGCTGGCCTCCAAGGAATTCATAATCCGGCACCGAACCCACGGCGGCTATGACCCAATCCGCATCCACCCAGAAACCCGTGCCCTCGGAAAAGACGGGCACCAGCCTGCCCTCTTCGGTACTCTCAATGTGATCGATCTCCTGGCAGAAAGCCCTCACGACCCTGCCGTCCTTCATGTCGAAGGATACAGTGGCAGCGCTGTCCATTATCTCGGCGCCCTCGATCATGGCATTATCTATCTCCCACTGATTTGCGGGCATGAATTCACCTGTTTCATCAGGCCTGATCTCGGTCCACTCTTCCCTGATGAACCTGAATACCTTTTCTCTCTGGACAGGTTTTTTCTCAAGGCACATTATGGTGACCTTTTGGGCACCGCTCCTGAGAGCAGACCGGGCAACATCCATTGCCACGTTACCGCCCCCGATAATGATTACGTTGCCGGAAAGTTCCATCCCTCCGCCAACGACTGTTTTTTCAAGGAATTCACGACCGTCGAGGAATCCTTCAGATTCCTTGCCCATATGTGGTAACTGAACTGGTCTCATGGATCCAATGGCAAGGTAGGCGCCTGAAAAGCCCTCATTCTTCAGGTCCCCCAGGGTAAAGTCATGCCCCAGGGTTCTGCCGTACCTGATATCGATGTCCAGCTCAAGTATCCTGTCCACTTCGCGCCTGTAAACTTCCGATGGCAGTCTGTATCCCGGAGCGTAGATTGCGGGTGTACCACCCGCAAAATCCCTCTTTTCGAGAATCGTCACACTAAAACCCAGCAGTCTCAAGTATAGCGCGGCTGTCAGACCCGACGGGCCTGAACCCACAACTGCGACACTGTGCCCCACTGAGATCGCGTTTTTCTCGATCTCCCGCCGATAGAAATTGTAGGGCCGCTTTACATGATCGTCCACGAACCGTTTTAAACCGCAGATCGCTATTGGCTCGCCGTCCTTGCCCCGATTGCAGTCGGTCTCACAGGGATGTTGACATACCCGTCCGATTGTACCCGGGAAGGGGCAGACCATTTCCACCAGCTCCAGAGATTGAAGGTCCATTCCCTCCGCAGCCAGATGCACGTAATGGGAGCATGGAACCTTCCCGGGACACGCTTCCTGACAGGGAGCTCTGAATACTCCGGCGCCTCTTTTGGTATCGATTATGGCAAGGACCCAGATCATGAAGAAGGCAAAGGAAAGAGCTGTATATCCCCAGTTCCAACCTCTGTATGTAGAAAGTACAAGTCCAAGACAAAGTGGGGAAAGGGCAAAGAAGAAGGTCCCGACGTACCTCCGCCCTGTGTACCAGTGGCCTAACCCGGGAGCCAGAGCGGAGAGCCATGGCGCGAGCCTGTTGCGCCTGCGGCGTTCTATTTCCAGGTATATCAGGTCACGCAGTCCAAGGAGACCTGTGCACATCCTGCAGCGTCTGGCCTTGGTCTTGTTCTGAACCATGCACAGGTGACACTCACGGTACCCCTCCAATATCTGTTCCTGGTCTTTCATCCTCAGCTTGTCAGGCCTCCGGTTAAATGCAAGTTCCAAGTTTCAGGTTCCAAGTAAAGTCATTGCAAGTCACGCCTGCGGCGCGATGAGTAATTAGTGATGTGTGACGCGTAATGCGTAAGTTACTAACGTGTCTGATGTTCTAATTTCTAATGCTCTAAAACCAATCTCCAATTTCCAATATCCTATCAGGGGAAATCGACTAATTTAAGAAATGCCGTCCTGCTCCTGGGACCGTCGAATTCACAGAAAAAAATGCGCTGCCACGTACCCAGCACCAGCTTCCCCCCCTCGATGAGCACAGTCAACGAAGGACCGATCATACTTGCCTTCAGGTGAGCGTCCGAGTTCCCCTCCATATGGGCAAACGGCCAGTCCTGCGGAACCAGCTTCGCAAGACCCTTTACTATATCTTTCGCAACGTCAGGATCAGCCCCCTCATTAATGGTGAGCGCTGCTGTTGTATGTGGGCAGTACAGGACACACAGACCTGAAGAAATGGACGACGAAGATATCATCTGCTGAACCTGGGACGTGATGTCCACAAGCACTTCCCTTTTCTTCGTTACAACATTGAACTTTTCCATGGCGAAAATCCACTCCTGGCATTCGGGTTGTCTGTTTCCCTCAGTCTTGGAGGTAAACCATATGAATATAGAATAAGGGCCATCCAAATGTCAAAGGTAACGGGCAAACTGTTTGCAATAGTTAAGGAAATGTGTTAACCGTTTCGAGAACAAGGAGGTCGGAAAATGAGCGAAAAAGAGCTGAAACCCAGGTTGAAACGTCTTGAAACCGTCAATCTGGTTTCATTTTCCCACTACGCCCCAGAGGGACATATAGACCTTGAAACCGCTGGGCGAACTCTGGATCTCTCAGAGGGCGGAATACTCATTGAGATCCCGAATTCCCTTCCGTCCACTGCAACTGAAGTAGAACTCCGGCTGGGAATCCAGGAAGATGTTGTCACTGTTCGTGGAGCCATTTTACACCAGAGGGAACTGGATAACGGTCATTTCGGTCTAGGGATACGTTTTGACAAAATCTCAGATGAAGACCTGTCAGTGATCACCGCTTTCCTCGCTGAGGAAGACTGATTTGAGCAGCAAGCTCACCCACCTGGACAAAGATGGACACGCCAGGATGGTGGATGTTGGCTCCAAGAGTGAAACACGCCGCACCGCAATTGCCCGCGCGGATGTCATCACACTCCCCGAAACATTAGAGGCAGTTATTGAAGGAACCGTTTCAAAAGGTGATGTCCTCGCTGCAGCAAGGATCGCCGGGATTTTCGGCGGCAAGAAGACTTCAGATCTCATCCCCCTTACCCATCCCATAGCAATCGACTCCCTGAAAGTAGACCTAACACCAGACAAGTCCCTCCCCGGCGTCCGCATCGAAGCCACCGTTTCCACCCACGGAAAGACCGGAGTGGAGATGGAGGCCCTCACAGCTGTAACCATATCCGCCCTGACGATTTATGACATGCTCAAGTCCATGGACAGGGGGATCAGGATCGAGAATGTCAGACTGACATTTAAAGAGGGGGGGAAATCAGGGACTTTCAAAGCTGATTAGCTTTGAAAGTCAGTTTCTAATTTCTAGTTCCTGGTTTCTAGTAAAACCCATAATCGTATGTAGTAATTGGTGATTAGTGTGCTGGATATCAATCTAATTCTCTAATTTATAATGCTCTAGTATTCTAAGTACAATCTTGAATATCGAATTTTCCACATACCGTTACTCCAATAATCCTTATCGTGCCAGTGCCCAGCTTTTCTTTGATAAGGGGATTCCTGACAAAAAAGCCGGCAGCATCACCCGCCGGCCTGTTCTGGTTAACTTACTAGAAACTCGAAACCAGAAACTAGAAACTGGTACTTCAGTCTCTAGGCACTGCCAGCATCCTGTCCAGGGCCCTTACAGCCTTGATCCTGATCTCCTCTGGAACAGTTATTACAGGCTCCAGATTGACCAGTGAATCCCTGATGTCCTCAAGAGTTGTGAGTTTCATGTTGGGACAGATCATATTTTCTGACAGGGGTATGAAGGTCTTGTCGGGACTCTCCTTCCTCATGCGGTAAAGGACTCCTTTTTCAGTACCCACTATTATCTGCCTTGCCTTCGTTTCCTTTGCGAATGCGTACATTCCGGATGTACTCGTTATGTGATCGGCAAGCGCAAGTACCTCCGGACGGCATTCCGGATGTGCAGCAAACACGGCATCCGGCCAGGCCTGTTTTACTGTCAAAACGTCGTCAGCTGTATATTCATGGTGTATAGGGCAGTAACCCTCCCACCACACCACTTCTCTGTCTATATGGGAAGCGACATACTGGGCAAGGTTCATGTCAGGGATCATGATAAGAGGATCTGCATCCGGCGGCAATGATTCAGCCACCTTGACGGAGTTTGCCGATGTACAGCAGATATCACTCTCGGCCTTCACCGCAGCCGAGGTGTTGACATAGGCAACCACTGTTCCTCCCGGGTATCGTTCCCTCATCTGACGGACACCGGTCGGATCGATCATGTCCGCCATTGGGCAACCGGCTTCCTGGCGAGGCAGCAAAACGGTCC
>DAOVVW010000115.1 GCA_030636965.1 Pseudomonadota bacterium
AAGGCTTCCTTTACACGCAGGCTTGCGCTAGAAGCCCATTGCTTGCAGCCCAATGCCCAGGACCTGATTACTTGCCTTGGTTGACAAGGCTTTATAAAAGGGTTACTAACATTTCGGGCCCATAGCTCAGCTGGTTAGAGCCACCGGCTCATAACCGGTAGGTCCTCCGTTCGAATCGGAGTGGGCCCACCAGTTGACCATTATTTTCCGAAGAAGGAGAGAAGCGGGAAATTGAAAGACTGCAGGCTATATTTTTCACCTGATCGGCTGTGTATTGGAGATCCAGGGCCCCGGAGGCAAGTGTGAGGGGGAACGGCAAAACCAGCACAGGGCCTCTCAGTTGTTGGGAAATTAAAGGTGCACTCGAAGAAGGGTGCACCTTTTTTACGTTCTGGCCAAAGAGTGGAAATGCTGACTGTAGCGGATATCGTCAAGATCATTGAAGAGCTGGCTCCTCCGGGACTAGCTGTGCCCCAGGACCCGATCGGCCTCCAGTCCGGAAGCGGACAGTGGGAGATTGAAAGGCTTATGATAGCTCTGGATGCTGACCACAGGACAATCAGGCAGGCTGCAGATGCCGGTGCAGGGATGTTAGTTTCACACCATCCTCTTATCTACGGGCCCCTGGCGAGCATAGATCCCGAAAGCCCTGTGGGGCGGGCGGTGGCATACTCGCTGGAATTTAAGGTTGCTGTATACTGCGCCCACACGAATCTTGATGCTGCAAAGAATGGTATAAATAATTCCCTTGCTGTCCTACTTGGGCTGGCTGACCTGACTGCTCTGGCTGGCAGAACCCCGGAAAATTTCAAAATCGTGGTTTTTGTTCCTGTAAACTCTCTTGATGAAGTCAGAACAGCCGCTTTTGAGGCAGGTGCCGGTAAAATAGGTGCCTACACAAGATGCTCTTTTGCAAGTTCCGGGATTGGAACTTTTATGGGTTCGGAGGATACGGATCCTGCCGTAGGAAGTCCGGGCAGATTTGAAGAAGCAAGCGAACTCCGTCTTGAGATGATAGCAAACAGTGATGTACTTGATAGCGTGATCGATGTGATCCGCGGGGTTCATCCCTATGAAGAGCCGGCGATAGATATTTACAGCCTGCACGGCTCCGGGATGGGCGAGGGCATTGGTATTATCGGCAGCCTTCCCGAAGAAACCACCGTGGAAAAGCTGGCAAATACCCTGATCGATCTATTCGAAACAGGATCTGTGACTGTTGTCGGCGAGAAAGGCCGAAAGATCCAAAGGGTGGCGATCTGTTCAGGGAGTGGTGCATCCCTTGTCGGCACTGCTTCGGCAGGCGGTGCGGACGCCTACTTGACAGGGGATATGAAGTATCACGATGCCAGGCAAGCTGACGAACTTGATCTGCCTGTTATTGATTTTGGACATTTTGCCCCAGAGAGATACGGTATGAAAGAGTTCGGTAAAACACTGAACACGGCTCTGAAAAAAACCGGCGCTGAAATTGAAATATTTTATGCACAAGAGGAAGACCCATTCAAAGTCATAACCCGGGCCTGATGGATAATACAATGTTGTTATGGGCTTGAAAATTGTAGGAGGAGGATAATTGTGGACACCATGCTTGAACGCCTGATTAACCTGCAGAAAACAGATGAGAAGATCGTTGCCCTCCAGAGAGAGGAAGAGACGATCCCCCTGGAATTAACGAAGCAGGAAAAAGAAATTGTAATCCTTGAAGGACAGAGAGATGAGGTAACTTCAGGGCTTGATGAGCTGTCGAAAAAGGAAACGGAGCTTGAGATCCAACTCCAGGAGGCCAGGGATCAGATGCGAAGGTCGCAATCCCGCATGCTTATCGTCAAGACGCAGAGGGAACACAGGGCTGTTCAGCGTGAGGGAGAGATAGCGAGAAAGCGCAGGGGCGAACTGGATGGCGAGATGAAGGAACTGGTTGAACAGTCCCTGGGTATCCAGGAGAAAGTTGATGAGCTGGACCAGGAGATACAGATAAAGACCGGAGACCTGAAAAAAACCAGGGCGAAAGCTAACAAAAAGCTGAAAAGCATTGCAGGAGATCGTGGGGAGTTGGAAAAAAACAGAGAGGTTGAGGCAGGCCTGGTGGACCCTGAACTGATGGAAAGATACCAGAAAGTCTTTATACGTCACCGCGGGCAGGGCGTAGTTAACGTGACCGGCGGGGTTTGCAGTGGATGTTTCATGACAATACCACCACAGCTTTACAATCAGGTCCTCGCCCAGGGTAACGTCCACCAGTGTCCTAACTGCAGCAGAATAATCTATGTCGAAGAAAATTGATGACTCATCGGTTCTCAGGCACCTTGCCGGAACTATGGATATTGGGAAGACCCTTGCGGAGTTCCCCGGACTGACACAGGAGTATCTTTCAGACATTATTGTAAGAGCATCTAAAGGGATTGAGATGACAGTGAGCACCAAGGCTCAACTATGGGTTGACGGTGCTGCGAGGGGAAATCCAGGCGAAGCAGGAGCGGGAGCCTACATGAAACTACCCGGCTGTGAGCCAGCAGGAAGAGGAGAATTCCTCGGCAACGCTACCAACAATGTGGCTGAATACAAAGCGCTGCTTCTGGGGCTGGAAATGGCAAACAATCTGAACATCAAGAAGGTAGAGATATATTCTGACAGCGAACTCATGATAAAACAGATGACAGGTGAGTATCGCGTGAAAAATGAAGACCTCAAAGCTCTTTTTTCATTAGCACACCAAGCCGCGGGATGTTTGATATCGGTTTCATATAGTCATGTTCCACGTGAGGAGAATGTTGAGGCGGATCGGTTGGCTAATATGGCCATCTCTGCACGGGGACCAGTCACTCTCTAGGGTTTATGCGGCTCTCACAGCACACCATCTTCTTCGTTATCGGCACTCGCCAATCCTCGACGTATGTGCCATATACGTCTCCGGTTGCCTCATGCCTGCTGCCTTGAATCTAGTGCACTGTGAGGAGCCTGAATTTCAGCGGCGATAAAAGGTTATTTACTTTGTTCTCTCTCGTCGCCAATCCTCAACGTATTACATATACGTTTCCGGCTGGCTCCTCAGTCGGGCCTCGCATCTGACCAGTTTTTCCTCGCCTCTTTTCCTGCTACTGTATAATTTCTAACTAAGAAAATTTGTATTTATTGTGTCTTTGTTGTTTCGTACCATCAAACTAGATCATTGCCATATGCGTTAATTTGGTTAAAATAATAAAGCAGAGTGATCCGGGTGGTCGCCTGTCTTCGCCTTGGTGAAGGCGGGAGGAAAGTCCGAGCACCGCAGGGTAGGATGGTCCGTAACGCGGACCGGGGGTGACCCCAGGGAAAGTGCCACAGAGAGCAGACCGCCCACCATAGCCTTGGCGAAGGTGGGTAAGGGTGAAAGGGTGAGGTAAGAGCTCACCAGTGCCGGCGGTGACGTCGGCAGCTAGGTAAACCCCATCCGGTGCAATGGCAAATAGAGGAATGTTCGAGGGTGACCCGCCCGAGGTTCCCGGGTAGGCCGCTAGAGGTCGGCGGCAACGCCGATCCCAGATGAATGGCCACCATCCAACCGTAGCCTCGGCGAAGGTGGATACAGAACTCGGCTTACAGGGTCACTCTGCGTTACTGCTAGTTTCAGGTTTCTAGTTGTTCTTACATTGGATATGAACGAGCATAAGTATATGCTCACTAGAAAGCAGAAACTATCCTAAAGGGAAAAATGCAAACCAGTATCACTCCGACAACCATCAGAAACCAATTAAGAAAGAAATTCGGTATTCCAGGAAAACGGACCAAAAGGCCGATTCTGGATGAGCTGATTGCAACTATCCTTTCACAAAACACCACTGATGTGAATCGCGACCGGGCGTACCGGGCACTCAGGAGCAGGTACAGTACATGGGAAGATGCACTTCGTGGAAACATTGAAGATCTGGAAGAAGCGATCTCTCCAGCTGGACTCGGTCCCACCAAGAGTGTAAGGATCATGGAGGTCCTTAAAGGAGCGTGTGAAGAAGATAACTGCTCCGGTTTTGATAATCTCAAAACCATGTCCAGAGAGGATGCCAGATCATTTTTACTGTCACTGCCTGGAGTCGGCCCGAAAACAGCTGCATGTGTGCTCCTCTTTTCCTGCGGTATTCCTGCGTTCCCCGTGGACACTCATGTTTTCAGGGTTTGCGGACGGCTAGGCCTGTTACGTAAAAAAGCCGGCAGGGAAAAGGCCCATGATGTGCTCGAAGAGTTCTTCCCGGAGGAGGACTATCTGGAGATCCATCTGAATGTCATCAAGCTTGGACGAACTGTATGCCGCCCTTCAAATCCACTATGCACGGAATGTGCATTCTCAGGAGAATGTGCATACTTGAACGAATTGAAGGTTCAATAAGCTTAGTTGTTAGTTGTTGGTTGATAGTTGTTTGTTGTATATAGAATAAGCTAGGTGTTGACTAACAACTAACAACTTGCAATTAACAACTTGTAATTAATACCATCCTTGGACCGCCGGGCCTGGAAGGCGGGATTTTCCTTAAAACAGAGGAACAAAAGATGGCAGGCGCATTGTCAAAAAAGAGCATACTTTATGTTGATGGATCCTCAAGCGGGGAGGAACAATTGTCGGAACTTCTCGAACAGTACGGCTACGAAATGACGGACGTTTCCAGTTCTGAAGATGGTGTAAAGGCGCTGGCAGGCAGGGATAATATCGATCTTGTGATCATCGATCTCACGGCCCCAGATGTTCACGGATTGGACTTGATAGGCGAGATCAGGGCCATGGAGAAGTGCGCGGATATCCCCATACTCGTTCTAACGGTACCTAAAGGAGTGGATATTATCGATGAAGTTCTTGATGCCGGGTGCGATGATTACCTGTTAAAGCCGGTCGATCCCAGACTTCTATACCATCGAGTCCAGAGTCTTATAGAGAGCTTTCCAAGAGCCTACAGGCGTGTCAGCTGTTCCGTGCTGATCGAGATCAGTACCGGCAAGCTTCAGACATCCGGTGAGATGACAGAGATAGGGGAGGGGGGTCTTG
>DAOVVW010000041.1 GCA_030636965.1 Pseudomonadota bacterium
AAAATGACACTTTTCGCTTTTTACGACCCTTTCAAGGATGTAGGTTTACAACAGGACCTGCTGCTTGTCAAAAACTTTGGCACCTGGGGAAAAAGGTAGGCTCTCCACAGATGAGGTATCTCAGTGCTTGGTTCTGCTGGGAGGATCCGGGATATGCATTCCGTTGAAAAGCTCGTTCATCTCTTTTGTTTGATCGATGGAGATCTCCGAAGCTAACTCGTACAGGATCTGGGAAGGATCGGCGTCGTCAAAGAAGGTGGCCAGGTAAAAGGATATTGTAAGGAGACGATGGATAGTGTCTTCCAATACTTCCGCCGCCCACATGACCTTATCCGTGGAGTCGACTTCTGTTATTGCCCATCCCATGTAGGCCTCGAGGTCTGACTTAATCTCATTCAGGTATGAGCTTATCTCGTTCTTGAGATCTTTTGCCAGCTTGTTTTTCACGTCATGTCCTCCTCTGACAGGTTGCTCACCTGATATAGGTAAAATGAACTCCTGTCAAGGCGTCCCTTAAACCTTGCAAACAGTAACCTCACAGCCGGCTGTTTTAAGAATTCGCTGTTTGAGAGGGGGTTTATACCAAAATCTGTGACCTGAGGAAACTTGCGGCATGAGATGTTGGGTTGTATCATTTTCCGTATGATGTATTGTAGTAACTTCCGAAATTTATACGAAGATGGGGGGATAAATGGCAGCAGGCTCAGCTCAAATCAGCCCGATTGAAGCTGTTATATTCGATATTGGAGGAGTTCTGCTGGACTTTGACCATTCCAGGGCCTGGAAATCCCTGGGGAAATTGGCCGGAGTCGGCTGGGAGGATGTTAGAAGTTATCTGCTGGAAAGCAGACTCAGAATAGGGTACGAACTGGGAGAAATATCATCAGAGGAGATTTTCAGGCGATACAGTCAAAAGTTTCAGCCGGATCTTACCTATGAGGAGTTTTACTCAGCGTGGGCACAGATCTTCAGTGAAAAGAAAGATGTGATTGAGATAGCAAAGTCGATCTCCCGGCGTGTATCGATCTATGCTCTTTCAAATACCGACCCAATCCACTTCAAATTCATCGTAGATAGCTATAATTTCCTGGATTTCTTCAACGGCAGGGTTCTTTCATTCGAAGTAGGCAGCAGGAAGCCGGACGAAAGTATCTTCAGGGCTGCGATAGATCTGGCGGGATGTGACCCGAATACCTGCCTGTTCTTCGATGACATTGAAGAACACGTTGAGGCGGCAGCGACGGTGGGTATGAAATCGCGCAGATTCGTCAGTGTGGAGCAGATGAGGAAGGATCTTTTTGTGTGCGGACTTATTAACGAGAAGGATAAATAATGATGCCCGGGGCAAAGCAATGAAAACTGTTTTCAGATTTGTGATCCTGAGCCTGGCTGTATTGGTTCACACGGATGTTAAAGCGATACCGGCTGGTGAGGATGTCACAGGCCACTATATTCTTGATAACGGTCTGGAAGTCAGGCTTATACCTCGGCAGGCGACACCCCTGGTAAGTACTCTGGTCCTTGTAAAGACCGGTTACGCGATGGAAAGCATGAACCAGAGGGGCTACTCTCATCTTCTTGAACATCTGATCTTCAGCGGGACCGACAGGCGCGGCAAAGAGGAGATCATGAAAGAGGTGGAGGGTGTCGGTGGGTATATTAACGGGTTCACCAGGGCGGATTACACTGGTTACATCGCGGTAAGTCACAGGGACTACAGCGACGACCTGATGGACCTTCTGTCCGACATTCTTTTTAATTCCATGATTGAGGATACCGCACTTGATGAAGCACGCAGGGTTGTTGTGGAGGAGATCCTAAAGAGAAAGAGCAGGCCCGGTGCAAGGATCGATAAGGTATTCCAGAGGCTTTTATATCCACAAAGCCCCTATTCACATACTGGCCTTGGAAGTGAAAGCAGCCTGTCATCAGCTACAAAGCAGCGGTTAAGAGAGTTTTACCTGAGGACATACCGTCCTGACAATATGATACTGCTCATGTCCGGCAGCTTCGATGAGGTCGCCGCCCTCGGGATTCTCGAACGTAACTTCGGCAGCATCAGGCCCGGTGGGGAAAAAGGAAATGTACCAGCCGCCCCGCCCTTGACAGGACGTCATATCAATAACCTGAGGTCCGGGGTACCTGATGTTCAGGTGAGGATTGGATTCACGGGACCTGATCCCAGGGATGATGCCGCCGGGGCTCTCGAATTGCTGGGGGCCTTTCTTGGTGGGAGGGGAGGGCTGCTTGCAAAGGCTCTTGAAAGTGCCGGCATGAAACCACGTTCGGTAGGCGCACACTTGAGTATCAACGGTAAAAGTTCCCGTTTCATAATATCGACAAGCTTTCCCGGGGAAACAGATCCCCACAGTGCCCTGGAGGTAATTCTTACAGCACTTCCCGTGGCTACCAGAGGTATTTCACCTGAAAGCGTGATCGCGACTCGTGAGAGGCTGGTATTTGAAGAGACTGTAGGTCGCGAGAAGATCCACTATTTTCTTATGGAGAAGGCTCCATGGGCTATATCAGGAGCACCCGGCCAGGGATTCTCGGTGGGCAGGGGGGATCACCTGGACGCGGATGAACTGGATAAGGTCTCCCGTTCCTTCCTGGTAGACAAACCATACGTTGCCCTGTTGGTTGTTCCTGAAGCCAGCCCGAAAGAGAAAAGGGGAAGCACCTCAGAACCGCTGTTAAGGAAAACACTTGGTAACGGAATCACGATCATCGCCGAGGAGCGTACAGACTCACAGGTATTTTCCATGCACCTGATGACCAGGCGCCGCTCGTCTCTGGAACCTGAAGGAAAGGGTGGCATTACCGATTTTATGCACCGCCTGCTCTCAAGTGGCACTGACGAACGTTCAAGGGAGGAGATAGAGGATGAACTGAGGAAGCTGGGTGTCTCTTTGTCCACGGCAGGTAATCCGCTGAGTCCTTTTGGCAACTTCTATACTTCCCGCACCTACTCATACATAAGATTGGAGTGTCTTTTGGACAAGGCTGAAAATGCGGCCTCTCTGATGGCTGATGTGGTGGTTTCGCCATCTTTTCCCGAAACCGAGATCGAAGATGTCCGAAAGAAAATGCTGGATTTTGTATCGTACAGAGACTCTCGCCCCTCATCAGTTTCTTCTACACTTCTTGCCCGGGATCTTTACGGCGGCGTACTTGCCAGTGATGTTCTGGGCACAGCAGATTCCATTGGATCGATCATAAGGGAGGATCTGAAGAAACTTCACGAACAATACTTCACAGCAAATAATATCATCCTTTCAATATTGAGCGATCTGCCTGCCGCTGAATCCATGGAGCTTGTCGAATCCCTTTTCGGCGTGCTTCCTGAAGGAGAACCGCCGGCAGCCATCGCTTTGCCGATCACAAAAGAGCAACATGTTGCAAGTCACAAGCTGGGCAAGCCCCAGGGGGCGGTGGCGATCGGTTCCATTACTGGTGAAATTGAAAGGGAAGATGTACCGGCATTGGCTGTGGCTTCGGGAATTCTAAATCAGAGGATCACTTTTAACCTGAGGGAGAAAGAGGGCCTTGCATATTCAGTGGGAGCGTCACTTTCGAGTCTTGATGGCCGCTCCCTGTTTCTGCTTAGTATGGGTACAGCGCCTGATAAAATAGAGAAAGCAAGGAAGAGCATCCGGCGTGAGATAGAGTCCATTCGCAGGTCAAATGTCACACAGGCAGAGATTAATATAAGAGTTAACGCCATCTTTGGCCGGTTGCAGATGAGGATGCTATCCTCCATAAATCGCGCCTATTATCTGGGGCTCTCGGCAAGGAACGGGCTCGATCATACCTACGGTGAAGATTATCGCGAACTTCTGATGTCGGTAACCCCGGATGATGTAAAAAGCATTTGGACGAGATACCTTCCCCGGAAGAATCTGGTAGAGGCCATCGTAAGGTAATCAGAGAGGATCACAGTAATGACCAAGTTCCTTACAACACTGGTCCTGCTGCTGCTGGCTTTATTTCTCCTGGCACGATGGCAGGAAAAGCACGCTGTTTTCTTCCCAACGAGGGAGTTTCTGGGAGAACCTTCACACTTCGGATTGAAGTACGAGGATGTCTACATTTCAGTCGGTCCGGGTGTGAAGCTTCATGGATGGTACGTTAAGGGTAGTACGGACAATACGGTCCTGTGGCTTCACGGCAATGCGGGCAACATATCGGACCGTGTAGAAATTCTTGTGTCCATGACACAAAACCTGGGGGTTTCCAGCCTTCTGCTCGACTTCCGCGGTTATGGTAAAAGCACAGGAAAGCCTTCCGAAAAAGGCATTTACACGGATGCCGAGGCGGCTTTTGACTGGCTCGTCAAAGAGAAGAAAACGGATGCAGGATCAGTGATCGCCTATGGTCACTCCCTCGGGTCGGCTGTTGCTGTTGACCTTGCTATAAAGGAAAAGGGGAAGCTGGGTGGCATCGTTCTGGAAAGCCCCTTTACAAGTGCGAAAGAGGTGGCGAGGATGATGTACGGGGGCCTTCCTGTGGACTTGCTGATGACCATGAAGCTGGATAATATCGGAAGGATAAACGATACAGATACGCCTCTCCTCATTATTCACGGTGAAAGCGACGAGATTATTCCGTTTTCCATGGGGCAGAAGCTGTACGAGTCCGCTCCGGAACCGAAAACCTTTCTTCCGGTGCCTGGCGCCGATCACAGCGACTGCTACATTGTTGGCGGGGAAACCTACTGGAATGCGTGGCGTGATTTTTTGTCCTCGATAAATAACAGGTAAGAGATGCAGGTGTAGTATCTGGTTGATTATTTATAAACTGGAGCTTGGTTGATTGCGTCCAAAGATAAACAGTATCCTCCGTGGGAGAGTAGTGACATGTGTATGGGTGGTAGTCTAATTTTTCTCTGGAAACATTTGGATAAGCAGTCCTCTTGTCTGCCCCTATAGCATCTGTCGGGTTGCACTGGAGGAATTTTACGGAGATACTATCTTTTCTGAGCAGTACAGTAAGAACTCTCCCTATTCCCGCATACTATTTGGACAATAAAATCCGTTATTTCCCCTAATTTATTTGACAATAGGTCTGTCTCTTGATATCTTTCTGAAGCGGTCGCCGGGGGGCGATCCCTTCCTGTTCTTACCAACATCAAAGCAGTCCTTCCATCGGCCCAAGTCTGTCGTTTTGGGGGTCTCGTTATTACTTATTCCCATAGTGTACTTTATGAAACGCGTACTCCTTGTTGTCGTGGTGTTTTCATCGCTATCGCTGGCTGGACCTTTGCTTGCGGTCGATGGTGTTGTTATCCAGGAACTGCAAATGGATGATCAATTATAAAGGCCAAGACTGGTACAAACGCTACGGAGATTCAAAACCTGGAGGAAAACCTCTCGAGGTAGGGTTGAGAGAGGAATGTGTCCATTCATGAGTGAGGGGAAAATCGCTCAGTAAATTGAAACAGAAAGGCAGTGACAGATGATTGTGGGAACTGATGAGGGGACGATCATGAAAAAGGCTGACGAAGTTGTTTTTGATGTATTGGATACAAACCGTAAAGAAAAGGACAGGAAGGACGAGAGAAATAAAAAGGACAGGCGTCTTGTCTTGGGGACACGGGATACCCTGCGGGATGTGAGAAGCCAGTGGATCGAGGCTGAAAATTATCAATATGGGAAATCCCGCAAAAGGATAGATTGACTTACCTGTATTAAGGGAGGATAAGCTCATTCCTTCTATCGGCCAAGCTGATTGCTTGGGGTTCGTCTATTTCCTGGATTCGGACGATGGAATCCCTGGTGTGAAAATGTTTGTGGAACTGCAAGGTAAATTAACCTGCCCCCAGTAATATTCTCCCTGAATGCTGGCTTCGCAGGTGTCCATTCAGTGGTCCCGCCAACGGCGGGATCTACTTGATATATCTGGAATCTCTCTTTAGAAATAAATATGTACGTGAATTTCAAGAATGTGCGGATCTGCTCCAAATCGGACCGAAAAACCGGTTACCATGCAAACGTTACAGGTTTTTCACATCTTAGCCCCCTGAAACAAAACCGCTCCCAGAATCAGAAATGCACCGGAGACGGCGCTGAGAACAAGAAGGTCAACAGCCGGCCCGAACTGGGACACACCAAGGAGGGCCCATCTGAGGCCGTCAACGCCATAAGTCAGGGGGTTGAGATAGGCAAGAACCTTTATGAAGACGGGGAGATTGTCCAGGGGAAAGAGGGCCCCGGACAGGAAGAAGATGGGCATGATCATAAAGTTGAAGATGAGCTGGAAACCGTGAGGATCCTCCATCCTGGATGCCAGGGCGACTCCCAGGCTGGAAAAGGAAAGCCCTATCAGACCCATAAAAACCAGGGCGAGTATGAGCCCCAAAGGAGAGGGAACTCTCACCCCCAGGAAAAAAGAGATCGTGAGGAAGATTATGGCCTGGATAGAAGCAGTGGTCGTTCCTCCGGCGGTCCTTCCCAGCACGATGGCAAGGCGGGGGATGGGAGCCACCAGCATAACCTTCAGAAAACCGAACTGCCGGTCCCAGATGACCGATATTCCGGAAACAGTTGAGGAGAAAAGGAGTACCATCCCCACAATGCCCGGTGCGATGTAGTCGAGATAACGCTCTCCTCCGGGGCGGATGGCGAAAGCCGACTGGAGACCCAATCCGAGAAATGCGAGGAAGAAAAAGGGCATCCCCAGGCTTCCGATAATCCGGGACGGGGACCTGAGGTAACGTATGACTTCCCTTTGCCAGATGGTGAACACTGCCTGCATCATCTGCCGAAAGCCCTCCGTCTCTGTCGCATCCTGTCAACGGTACTGCCGGCTTCAGGTCGGATCGTCCTGCCGGTATGGTGAATGAATACATCCTCTAAAGTCGGTTTTTTCAGAGTGACTGACTTTATATCTATTCCGGCACCCTCGGTGAGGCGAATGAGTTCCGGGATCTTGCTCTCACCTTCCGTTACGGTGATGTTTACGCGTCCGTCATGGATCCTTGGCTTGCCCGTCCAGTGGGCCCCTTCCAGCAGCAAAAGG
>DAOVVW010000168.1 GCA_030636965.1 Pseudomonadota bacterium
CGATTCGCGGGAAAGGTCAGTGGTCATTGTAAATCTCCATAGTTTGGGGTCGGATCTCCTTTATCATTTAGCACCGGAAATCCATTCTCTTGCCTCATCAAGTTTTTCAAATGGAAAGACCGATATTTCAGCGTTTACGAAATGAGTAGCTATTTTCGGCGCAAAACTGGCCAGTTTGCTGTCTGATACCAACGCAACCTTGGCGATTTGCCTGTGATGGTCCCTGACAAATTTGAAATGCTCAACCAGGCCAGTCAGGTCCTCCCATCCTGGAAAGCTCTTCACATGTATAATCGGCGCCTTAAGAGAACCCGTCTCAAGTATGTACGGGTCAACGACCTCTGCCATAGATTTGAAATCATCGCTGGAAAGGGGACCCTCAGGCCGAACAACCAACACTCCTGCATCTCTGTCAAGCTCATGGGATAACATTGCTTACCTCCAGTTTCCTAATCAACCGGTTCCAGCCTGAGGATCCGGCCGTTTTCTTCATCGGTGAGAAGGTAGATAAAACCGTCTGGCCCCTGCTTAACGTCCCGTATGCGCTTGCCCATGTCTCTTAGCAAACGCTCCTCTTTAACCACCTTTTCCCCGTCTAGCTCCAGGCGCACCAGCATGCTCCCTTTAAGTGCGCCAACCAGTAGGTTCCTTTTCCAGGCTGGGAACCTGTCGCCAGTGTAAAAAGCCATCCCCGAAGGAGCGATGGAAGGATCCCAGTAATAAACGGGCTGTTCCATTCCGTCCTTGTGAGTGCCAACCCCGATCTTAAACCCTGAGTAATGCACCCCATAGGAGATGGTCGGCCAGCCATAGTTGCGTCCGGCTCTCGGTATGTTTATCTCATCTCCACCGCGAGCTCCATGTTCCACAGTCCACAGATCTCCCGTGTCAGGATGAATCGCCGCGCTCTGGGGGTTCCGATGGCCGTGGGACCAGGTCTCAGGCCTGTAGCCAGCCTTGCCGACGTAGGGATTATCCTTCGGAACGGATCCATCTGGACTAATACGGATCACCTGGCCTCTGTGAATGGAGAAATCCTGGGCACGGTTGCGCTCACCCCTCTCGCCCAGAGTGATGAAGAGCTTACCGTCTCTTGCAAAAGCCAGCCGGGATCCAAAGTGAACATTCGTTTTTGTCTTGGGGATCTGTCGAAAGATTGTACTGAAAGATACCAGACGGTTTCCGCTGAGACGCCCACGCCCCACAGCTGTACCGGCTCCGCCTTTGCCCGGTTCGGAATAGGACAGGTAGACCAGGCTGTTTTTCTCAAAATCAGGGTCGAGGGCCACGTCCAGCAGCCCACCTTGACCTCTTGCAAAGACATCGGGAACACCACCGAGAGGGTCGGATAATTTGCCGTCATTTGATATCAGACGAAGCTGTCCCGGCCTCTCGGTAACCAGCATCCGTCCATCCGGCAGGAAGGCAAGACCCCACGGATGAACAAGCCCGGTTGATACGGTAACTACTCTGACCCCAATGTGCTCTGCCTGATACACCTCGCCTGATACATGCTGACCACTGATTGCCAGCCTGCTTAAAAAGGGAAGGGATACGGCAACCAATACCATTACGGTCCGTTTCACAGAGCACCTCCTTACTTAAAAGTTATTGGTGAATACGGGGAGTGTCAAGGACAACCGGATAGTTTTTAACACAAATCAAAAGTTTCACGCTGTATTGTGCTATTATTTCAACTGGGGTTCCCAAGCATTACCTGATTGCATGTAGAGGAGGAGCATTATGAAAAGAGCCGGTCTTATTTTGACCTTGATGGCGGTGCTTGCGTTTATCGTCATTGTCCCTGGTACAAGCATTGCCGCAGAAAGTGCCTGCATCAAGTGCCATCGGGATGTAACTCCCAATATTGTTAAGGATTTTCTGAGTGGTGAGATGGGCAAGAGCGAGATCGACTGTTCAGCCTGCCACGGCGAAGGCCATACCAGCAGAGAAGACGTCTCCAAAGTCCAGCTGCCTACGGAAAAAACCTGCCAGGAGTGTCACGAGGAGAAGCACGATCAATATATGGCCGGGAAGCATGCCTTGGGTTGGATCGCCATGACGGCCATGCCGAAGACGGGATTTCAGCCCCACGCATATATTCAGGGACTCAAGGGATGTGGGGGCTGCCACAAAATAGGTGTCCGTGACGAAGCCACAAGGGCGGACTACCGGTATGGTTCTCCATGTGATTCATGCCACACCAGACATAAGTTCTCAAAGGCTGAAGCACAGCGTCCCGAGGCCTGCCGGACCTGCCATATGGGATTTGATCATCCTCAGTGGGAAATGTGGTCGTCCTCCAAGCACGGGGTTATCTATCTCACGGAGGGAGATACCGGCAGGGCGCCCAAATGCCAGACGTGCCATATGCAGGACGGCGACCATCGAGTTATGACTTCCTGGGGATTTTTAGGCCTCCGTCTGCCTGAGGCAGATGAGGAGTGGATGGGCTACAGGGCAACTATCCTGAAAGGGCTTCACGTTCTGGACCCGGAGGGCAATCCCACGCCCAGGCTGGATGTCGTAAAAGCGGGCAAGTTAGTGAGGCTCACGGCCGAAGAGTGGCAGGCCGAGCGCGACAAGATGCTTAAGGTCTGCTCGAACTGCCACAGCCGCAACTATGCAAAGACCAACCTGGATAATGCAGATAACATGATAAAAGAGGCCGACAAGTTAATGGCAGAAGCCATAGAGATCGTGGCTGACCTTTACAAGCGCGGCATCATAAAGCCCGAAGATGGCAAGGCAGCGTATCCGGATCTGCTTACATTCTACGACGCGATAACTCCTGTGGAGCAGACCCTGTACGTCATGTTCCTGGAACACAGGATGAGGGCCTTTCAGGGAGCGTTCCACATGAATCCCGACTACGTTACCTGGTACGGCCTTGCGGAACTGAAAAAAGATCTTGTTGAGATAAAGCACGATGCCAAGAGGATGATCCGTGAATCGCAGGTGAAGTGATTCCGAATACATAACAGGAAAAAGCCCCTACTTAAAGAGGGGCTTTTTCTTTTGACCAGAACCTGATGGATCAAAATGATATACTTATATTTAGACTGTCTGAAGTCAGAGTAGGACAAATAGTTTTAGGCGATGCAAGAATTAAAGCCCGCCGGTTATAGATAGCTCACATGATACTGATGGAGAGGGAAAGTTGTCATGAAAGCCTCTGATCTGTTCGTAAAAGCCCTGGAAAACGAAGGGGTTGAGTACGTCTTCGGCATACCGGGGGAAGAGAACCTGGACCTTTTAGACTCCCTTCGCGAATCCTCTATAGAGCTGATCCTCACCCGCCACGAGCAGGGTGCGGGTTTCATGGCGGCCACCTACGGGAGGCTCACAGGTAAGGCAGGAGTGTGTCTCGCGACCCTCGGTCCGGGCGCTACCAACCTTGTGACACCAGCTGCCTACGCACAGCTCGGGGCCATGCCCATGGTCATGATAACTGGTCAGAAACCGATAAAGACCAGCAAGCAGGGTCAGTTCCAGATAGTGGAAGTGGTGGACATGATGAGGCCGCTGACCAAGCATACACGGCAGATAAAGAACGGCAACTCTATTCCCGCCGCGGTTCGTGAGGCTTTCAGGCTTGCCCAGGAGGAGCGTCCCGGGGCGGCGCACCTGGAACTGCCTGAGGATATCGCCAGGGAAATGACCGATGCCCCTGTTATCGAAAAAAGCGCGGTGAGAAGGCCAGTGGCGGAAGAAAAGTCCATCCAGAGAGCTGTTGAGCTCATTACAGAGTCGGAACATCCTGTTTTGCTCATAGGCGCGGCGGCCAACAGGAAGGTTACATGCAGAATGCTGCGGGATTTTCTGGAGAGGACAAATATACCCTTCTTCACAACACAGATGGGAAAAGGAGTTGTAGACGAGAGGAGCCCCCACTTCCTGGTCAATGCAGCCCTATCAGCTCACGCCTTTCTGCACACGGCCAACCAGAAGGCTGACCTGATAATAAGTTGGGGCCACGACGGAGTGGAAAAGCCCCCATTCTTCATGCGCAGTGGCACTGA
>DAOVVW010000159.1 GCA_030636965.1 Pseudomonadota bacterium
AAAACCTCCGTTCTTATAGGGAAACTTGATTCGATAAGAAAGAGAATCAAGAAGTTGGAAAGGGAGTTAACAAGCCTCAAAGAGGGCGAAAAATGAGAGGAAAGACCATGGATGTCAGGCGGATAATGGAGATATTGCCCCACAGGTACCCATTCCTCATGATCGACAGGATAGTTGAAATAGAGCCGAACAAGAAAGGAGTAGGTATCAAGAACGTGACCTTTAACGAGGAGTTTTTCCAGGGTCATTTCCCGGGTCACCCAGTGATGCCGGGCGTCCTGATCATCGAATCAATGGCGCAGCTCGCAGGTGTCCTTGCCTTTGTTTCTTCTGCGAGTGAGGAGGAACTGGAAAAGGAGATCCAGAAAAAGGTCGTCTACTTCCTGGGGATGGATAAGGTCAAATTCAGGAAACCTGTTGTACCCGGGGACCAGCTCCGCAGTGAGGTTACGATCACCAGGGGGAGGAAGACCGTCTGGGGCTTTTCGTGCAAGGCTTACGTCGAAGATACACTGGTGGCCGAGGCTGAGATCAAGGCCATGCTGATCGACAGGGATAGTGATGCCGAATCTTCGGGACAGGGTAACTGATGTCGGTAAAAAGTAAGGAAGCGTTGATAGACCCGAGGGCGATTGTGCATCTGGGTGCAGAACTTGACACCGGTGTGAAGATCGGACCTTTCTCGATCATAGGGCCCCACGTTAAGATCGGTTCCGGGACCGTCATCGAGTCTCATGTGGTGCTTGAGGGCAGAACGACGATCGGCCGGGACAACCGGATTTTTCCGTACGCGTCAGTGGGAGCAGTGCCTCAGGACCTGAAGTACGGTGGAGAGGACAGTGAACTGGTGATCGGTGATAATAATACGGTAAGGGAATGTGTCACTATCAATAAAGGTACTGAAGGTGGCGGGATGGTAACGCGGCTGGGAAACGGTATTCTGGTCATGGCCTACTGCCACATAGCCCACGATTGCCAGATCGGAGATGGAGTGATAATGGCGAATCAGGCCACCCTTGCGGGTCATGTCGAGATTCAGGACAATGCCGTTCTCGGTGGGATGACAGGAATACACCAGTTTTGTAGAATTGGCTCTCTGGCAATGGTAGGGGCGCATTCCTACGTGAGCATGGACGTGGCACCATACACAACTGTCCAGGGCGTTCGCGCAAAACTGTCCGGGCTGAATATCACCGGGATAAAGCGAAGTAATATTAGCGAAGAATCCCTGGCTGCGCTTAAGGTCGCATACAGGATCATTTTCAAATCATCCCTTCTGTTGGAAAATGCAGTGGAAAAAATCGCCGAAAATGGTCCCGCTTCTCCCGAAGTGGACCAATTTGTGGATTTTATCAGCAGTTCTGAGAGAGGCGTGATCAGATGACGCATACCACCGGACCAGTGGGCATTGTTGCCGGGTACGGTGAACTGCCGATAGTACTCGCCGCAGCAGTTGAAAATGCTGGACGGGGACTTGTTGTCATTGCACTTTCCGGTGAGACCTCCCCCGATATCGAAACGCCTGGAAGAAAGGTCCTCTGGCACCAGGTAGGGCAGTTCCAGAGTATAGTCGATGAGCTCAGAGGAGCCGGAATAAGCGATCTACTTATGGCTGGCAAGATAGATCATATAAGTCACATGGGATCGAAACATATTAACGGCAGGCTCAGTGAAATACTGGCAGATCTTGATGACCTCAGGGGTAGCACTATACTCAGGGGACTGACGGATGCTTTTGAAAAAGAGGGATTCTTCCTAGCGGAAACAACCCGGTTCGTACCCGATCTCCTCCCGGAGGTCGGATTGTTGACGGAGGAGCAACCCAGCAAAGCCCAGATGAAAGATGTCGCCTTTGGTTGGAGGATCGCAAAAGAAATGGCGAGGCTGGATATAGGACAGACGGTAATTGTCAAAGACCTGTCTGTTATCTCTGTTGAAGCCGTCGAAGGTACAGATAATGCGATCCGTCGAGCAGGAGGTCTGGCAGGGGAAGGGATAGTGGCTGTAAAGGTATCCGCGGATGACCATGATTTCAGATTTGATGTCCCCACGGTTGGGACGAAGACTATTCAGGCTATGGCAGAGGCAGGCGGTAAACTTCTTGCTGTTGAGGCTGGAAAGTGCATTCTGCTGAACCGGGAGGAAATACTGCGGCTGTGTCGGGAGAACGGAGTAGTACTGGTTTCAGCTGATGAGGATTTTCTGGGGGACCTCCTTTGAGCAGGCGAATAATGATCATTGCCGGTGAGGCCTCAGGAGACATGTATGGCGGCCGTCTTGTAAAGTCGCTTAAGGAGATGTACCCCGAACTAGATATTTTTGGTGTCGGTGGAAATGCCATGGCAGAGGCAGGCGTGGATCTGATCGCGGATATCAAGGATCTTTCTGTCATGGGTATAGCCGAAGTGCTCTGGAGGATTGTCCCTCTTCTGAACATAAGGAAAAAACTTGTACGTGAGCTTAAGGCTGATCCGCCGGACGGTCTCGTCGTTATAGATTTTCCAGGAATGAACATAAATCTGGCCGGCAAGGCCAAAGAGTTGGGGATCCCCGTCGTTTATTATGTGGCCCCCAAATTGTGGGTATCCAGAAAGGGAAGAATAAAGAAGATTCGGAAGAGTGTTGACAGGATTCTTGCGATCTTCCCCTTCGAGGAGGAATTCTATCTGTCGCAGGGAGTCCCGGTAACGTACGTTGGCAATCCGATCGTGGATTTCCTCAAAGAGGATGCAGGTTTCCAGCAGTTCCGCAAAAAATTTTCCATCAACGGCAGAGAAACCATTATCGGTATTCTGCCGGGAAGCCGGCCGGCCGAGATACAGAAGATGCTGCCTGTCTTTCTACAGGCTGCAAGATTGATCTCAATGGAACTGGATGGACCTGTACGATTCTTTCTGCCGCGCGCATCCACGGTCTCAGCGGACATGCTTGACAGAATAATTTATGAGAGCGGACTCGATGTTACTATCACCGAGGGTGCATCAAGAGCGGTCCTTCAGGCAGCAGATGTCTCCATTGTAGCCTCTGGAACTGCAACCCTTGAAGCCTTTCTGCTGGGCGCTCTGCAGGTTGTAGCCTATAAGACCTCCTGGCTGACCTATTCTCTGGGTATGAGGCTGCTGAAAGTCCCAAGAGTAAGTCTGCCTAACCTTCTGACCGGCAGGGATGTTGTCATCGAACTTTTGCAACACCAGGCGATTCCCGAAAGACTTGCCAGGGAAACTCTCGGCTTGCTGGCCAGTAACGATGCCCGCACATCATACCTGGAAGCTGCACAGGAGGTCAGGCTCAGCCTGAAGAGTGAAGGGGCTTCCCGGTTAGCGGCTGCAGCCGTGTTGGAGACATTTTCTTTCTGATATGAAGATGAAACTCAAACACATAGCGCATATTTACGGCCGTCTTTTCAAGTATGTGAAGCCATACATCGGCCAACTTGTGATCTCGTCGCTGGCAATGATCGGTGTTGCAGGCAGTACGGCGGTCATAGCCCTGCTGATGAAGAACGTGTTAGATGACGTTTTCATTACGCAGGACCGCAGGATGCTCGTACTGGTACCCTTAGCAATACTTGTCATTTACCTCATAAGGGGAGTATGTCGCTATGTGCGTACCTATGTGATGAACGCTGCCGGTATTCGCATAATCAGGGATATTCGCAACGATCTCTATCGCCACCTCCACAGGCTCTCCATGTCATACTTTACTGAAACACCCACGGGTATTCTCATGTCCAGGGTCACCTATGACGTGTCCATGATCCAGAGTGCAATAACTGACGCCCTGACGGGGGCTGTAAGGGATGTAGTTACCATTATAGCCCTGGCCGGAGTAGCTCTATACAGGGACTTTACTCTGGGTGCAATTGGTCTGATAGGTTTTCCCTTCGCCATTTATCCCATGTTCAGGTTCGGCAGCATGATGAAAAGCGCCAGCAAAAAGAGCCAGGAACAGATGGGAGATCTGAACAAACTCATGCAGGAGAGGATCTCGGGAATTGGCCTGGTAAAAGCATCCGGTGCCGAGGAGTTCGAACTTGAGCGGTTCGAGGAGGACAATGAAAGCCTTGTTGTCACTTTTCTGAAAGTGCAGAAGGTGCGCGCCCTGTCCCAGCCGGTAAT
>DAOVVW010000020.1 GCA_030636965.1 Pseudomonadota bacterium
GATAGTTGTTGGTTATTAGTTGATAGTTTGACCGTAACCCAACGCCGAGAGCCTAACGCCCAGCGCCTTGTTTCACTAATTACTAATCACCAATCACCAATTACTCATAACGCATTACGCATCACGCATCACGATCTTGCGTTTGAAAAGATGAAGAAATAGGCTAATATGTGTGGAAATATTGTGATTTTTTGCTATAAAAGGCCTTTTAAGGCCCCTTTAGGTACATTCTGGTTTTTCTGTGCTTTGGGGAGCGAGGGAGGTACAGGATGAGGGAGGAAGAGATTCGGCGGTACGAGCAGATGCTGGCCGAAGACCCGGATTCGAGGGCATTTGCTCCTCTTGCCGAGGCGTACAGAAAAGCAGGAGATCTGGACAAGGCTCTTGCCACGGCCCATACCGGCTTGAGGATACACCCTGACTATGTCGGGGGGCTTGTTGTGGCAGGCAGGATTATGTTGGAGAAGGGTGATTACAAGAAAGCCCATGATGCTCTCACCAGGGCAGTGAATGATGCTCCGGAGAACTTAATTGCCCAGAAATCCCTGGCGAAGACCGCAATGGCCCTTGGAGAATTTGACACTGCCCGACAGGCACTCAAGGCTGCAATGCTTCTTAGCCCGGAGGACGGGGAAATAGTAGCCGATCTCGACCGTGTGGAACAGGCAGCTGCAAAAGCTTCCAAAGTTACCGGCCAGGTCTATGATCCCGTCCCGGATATGGAAATTGAGGAAATGGTGTCTTCAGGGACAGCGGGATTACAGGACCATGTGTCACTTGCCGGTGAGCCGGATGTGGAAACGGGAGTGGCTGAAATGCCTCCCGATCAACCAGGTGATCCTTCACCCGGGGGTCAGGGTTTTCCGCCGCTGACAGATGATCTGGGTCTTTCACAGGAGCCAGAGAGCCAGGACTTAACAGGTGATGCTTCAAAGGAAGTGATACCGCAGTTGGAGAGCCAGGAAGAACCGGTTGACTTTGTTCCGTTCCCGGTTCCGGAAGAGGTGCCCGAAGGACCCCTCCAGGTTGAGGAACCGGAAGTATCCGGCGTCCAGCAGGCTCAGGAGCAGATGCCTCCAGAAGGCGGCGTTCAGGACAGCCCCTCCGGTGAACCGGAGATCGCTACCGAGACCCTTGCTGATCTCTATGCGGACCAGGGTGAACCTGAAAAGGCCGCCCGGATATACAAGCAGTTGCTTGACAGCGAGCCGGCTGACGAGGAAGTGGCCTCGAAGCTCAAGGGACTTGATGATAAAGGGGCAGAACCGACCCCCACGGTCAAAGAGACTTTTGCCGATCCCGAAGGTGAGGCCGGGGAGAGCAAAATTCCCCAGGAGGATCTGGTAGAGACCCTGGAGGCTTGGCTCGAAAACGTGGAAAGGATGCGACCTAAATGATTTTCGAGGATGTTTTAGAGGAGATCTGTACAGGTGCTACCGGGGTTCAGGGTTCGGTGATAATGGGGATGGACGGCATCCCCATTGGCGAGCACATCGTTGATCCGGATTGCAATATCCAGACTGTAGGAATCGAGTATGCAAATGCCATCAAGAGTATCCAGAATGCGTCTAAATCATTGAATGCCGGTGAGGTGCAGGAAGTGATCATCAACACGACTGGCAGCGTCTTTATACTCAGGCTGATAAACCCTGAATATTTCATCGCCCTTGCTCTGGATCCGGATGGTAACTACGGAAAAGCACGTTACTTGATGAGACTGGCCATTCCTGGTCTCGTGGGAGAATTCGATTGATGAAAGTTCTTGTCATACAGGGTCCCAACCTTAATCTTCTCGGGAAAAGGGAGGAGGAGGTTTACGGGGGGGTAACCCTGGAGGAGATAAACTCTGAGCTTGCCGAGGTTGGCAAACAGTTGGGTGTGGAGGTTCGATCTTTCCAGTCGAACCACGAAGGAGAGATAGTAGACGAGATTCAGAGGGCCCCTGCTGAGGATTATAATGCCATCATAATCAACCCGGCAGCCTATACCCATACCAGTATAGCCATTCGTGACGCTCTGCTGGCTGTTAAACTGCCCTATTACGAGGTCCACATATCGAACATTTTCGCCAGGGAGGAATTCAGGCATCGCTCGCTTATTTCCGATGGTGCTTCAGGCATTGTGACCGGGTTCGGTACAGTTGGTTATATGCTGGCTCTTAAGGGAGTTTCCAGACACCTGGACATAATAAAGAAAGAGGGAGGAAAGTAGAAGTTGATACCTACAAACCAGTTCAGGCGGGGAATGAAGATCGAACTCGAAGGTGAACCCTTTATAATCTCGGAGTTCCAGCACGTCAAGCCCGGAAAAGGCGGGGCGTTTGTCAGAACAAAGCTCAAAAGCCTGTTAACCGGGAGCGTGCTGGATCACACATTCCGATCCGGAGAAAAGGTGAAAAGGCCGGATTTTGAGGAGAAGGAGATGCAGTTCCTCTACGGTGATGACGGAGGTGGTTACCATTTCATGGATCTGGATACTTATGATCAGATATCCATTTCCTCTGATGAACTGGGTGACGTAGTGGGATTCCTTCAGGAGCAGATATCCGTTACGGTTCAGCTGTATAATGGCAAACCGATAGGTGTGGTACTGCCTATTTTTGTCTCTCTTAAGATCGTAAAATCCGAACCCGGTGTCAAGGGAGACACGGCCTCCGGGGCAACCAAACCTGCCGAGCTTGAGACTGGAGCAGTCATTCAGGTTCCCCTTTTCGTGGAAGAGGGTGACGTGGTGAAGATAGACACGAGAACGGGAGAATATTCAGAGCGCGCAAGGTAGCATACTATCACGGGAGAATATTATGGAGTTAAAGGAGATAAGAGAGCTTCTGAAGCTTATCAAGAGATACAAGATACAGGATTTTTCCCTGAAAAAGGGGGACAACAAAGTCAGGATCAGGATGGGTCATCTGGAAGCGCCCAGTGAGTACGCGCCGGTGAAGGCTGCGCCGATATCCGAACTGACTCCTGTACCGGCCGCGCCGGCTCCATCAGAGGCTGGGCCCACTGAGAGCCAGCTTACAGTAGGCGAGAATCAGTTTCTGGTTACTTCGCCCATAGTCGGAACTTTTTACAGAGCTCCTTCACCTGAGTCGCCGTCCTTCGTGGATGTCGGAGGGGCTGTCAGTAAGGGCACTGTGCTTTGTATCGTTGAGGCCATGAAGATCATGAATGAGATCGAATGTGAGGTAAATGGAAAGATCTCAGCAATTCTGGTTGAAAACGCTCAGCCGATTGAATACGGCGAGCCCCTCTTCATCATAGATTTGGCCTGATATGTCCCGTCACTTTTCAAAAATACTGGTTGCAAACAGAGGTGAGATAGCACTTCGAGTTATACGGGCGTGCCGCGAACTGGGCATAAAGACCGTAGCTGTATATTCGGATGTGGACAGGGAAGCCCTTCACGCCAGGTTTGCGGATGAGAGCATCTGCATCGGTCCGTCCGCTAGCCAACAGAGCTACCTCAACATTCCTTCGATCATCAGCGCGGCGGAGGTATCTGATGCCGAGGCCATCCATCCAGGTTACGGTTTCCTGGCAGAAGATCCGGAGTTTGCAGAAGTCTGTGAGGCCAGCGGTATAACCTTCATTGGACCGAATTCCGCCCACATAAGGCTGATGGGAAATAAGATCAAGGCTCGCGAACTGGCAGTCCGGGTTGGCTTACCAATTCCGGAAGGGGGTGGAGAGGGTCTTGCGGATCCGGATGTCGCCCTTAAGGTTGCAAAGGATCTGGGTTTTCCAGTCATGATAAAAGCGGCAGCCGGAGGTGGCGGCAGGGGGATAAGGGTTGTTCACTCAGAGGCATCGTTCAGGACGGCTTTTTCAGCTGCCCAATCCGAGGCTATGGCCGGCTTTAACAGTCCCGATGTCTATATGGAGAGGTTCATCACGAATCCGAGACACGTGGAATTTCAGATACTTGCCGACAACCACGGTTCGGTCATTCACCTGGGTGAGAGGGAGTGCAGTATCCAGAGGCGCTATCAGAAATTGATAGAGGAGGCTCCCTCGCCGGTACTGGATGAGGATCTCAGAAAGACGATGGGTGAGGCTGCAGTAAAATTGACCAAAGAGGCAGGTTACGTGAATGCCGGGACTGTTGAGTTCCTTCTGGATGAAGACATGAATTATTACTTCATGGAGATGAACACAAGGATCCAGGTTGAGCATCCGGTTACTGAGATGGTAACGGGGATCGACCTGGTCAAGGAGCAGATCAGGATCAGTGCTGGTCAGACCCTGAATATTGAGCAAAAAGACGTTGAGATGATCGGACATGCCATTGAGTGCAGGATAAATGCTGAGGACCCGGAGAATTTCAGGCCCTCCCCCGGGACAATTGCTTTCTACTATGCGCCAGGAGGTCCAGGTATCAGAGTAGATTCGGCCGCCTACGAATCATACTTCATTCCGCCGTTTTACGACTCCATGGTGGCCAAGCTTATCGCCCACGGTAAGGACAGGGAAGAAGCTCTTGCCCGCATGACACGCGCACTGGATGAGTTCGTCATAGACGGTGTCAAAACGACAATACCTCTCCACCAGAGGATCCTTGCTACAATGAAGTTTAAAAAGGGCGAATACAGCACGAACTTTTTAGAGGAGATGATGAAGTAGGTTTGGAAATAAGTAGTCAGGAGTCAGGAGTCAGTGGTCAGTTTCAAACAATGAATGATTACACAATACGATCCTGGATCCTGACTTCTGAATTCTGGTTAAACTAGAAACTTTGAATTACGGCATCATTGATTTATAAACACGGTTCTGATGTAATATAGAGTTTATTGGAAGTTTTAACCGTTCTATCGGTATTAACAAAAGGCGACATTGAAAAATGGGTGAAAAGGCCAAACTTCTCAAGCAGGCTCAGAAACAGCTTTCCAAGGGAAATGTTGAGCGTGCGATAAAGACCTTCGATCAGCTGGTCAAGCTCGATACCAAAGACCACAGGCTGGGGTTGCGGTATGCTGATCTGCTTGCGAGAGCGGGAAGGAAGAAGGTTGCCATCGAACAGTACGAGAAGGTAGCCTCCGTCTACATACGTGATGATTTTACGCCCAAAGCAATTGCCGTCTACAAAACCATTCTCCGTTTGAATCCGGAATACCTTGAAGCCTACCAGAAACTTGCCGGACTTTACAAAGATCAGGGACTTGAGAGTGAGGCGATCTCACAGTTGCAGCATCTGTTTGAGCACTACGAGGAAAAAGAGGACGAGGATAAGCAGGTAGAGGTGCTCAAACTGATGACGGAACTTGACTCTGAGAACCTGGGCTTCCAGGTACGTCTTGGCGAAACGTTGGCCAAGATGGGGAAGAAGCAGGATGCGGCAGAGGCCTTTGCGCTTGCGGCATCGACTCTCAGCAAAAGAGGTTTCCATGACAGAGCTTCAGCGCTGTTTGAAAAGATCATAACTCTGAACCCTGAAAATCTGGCTGTCCGTAGGGAGTTATGTGCACATTATCTTGAGAGTGGTCACTTCAAGGAGGCAAAGGAAGCGATAGTAGCAATTTTGAAAATAGAGCCGGATGATCCCAAGATGGTTCTGCTTCTTGGGCGCATCCTTTTCAGGCTGGAAGATCCGGAGGGTGGAGAGCAGATGATAGGCCGCTCCCTGGAGCTTTTCCTGGAAACCGGAGAGTTGGAGGGCGTCCTGCGTGAATATCTGTTTGTTGCGCAGAATCATCTGAGAAGCGAGGAACTTGATGAGGCCGAGGCCTTCTATCGTCAGATAAGGAAAGCTGTGCCTGCCGATGAGAGAGCGCTTAAGGGATTGATCACTGTTTCAGACACTCGTCGGGACAGGGACAGTCAGGTCGAGCTCACTTTGACACTGGGAAATACTCTGGCAGAAAAGGGCGATCTGGCAGGTGCTGCAGAAGCGTTCACTCAGCTTCTGGAGCTGGACCCCGGAAATGAAGTGGCCGAAGCGTTTTTGGCCCGCGATGACGTCAAGGGTCTGATGGATCAGGATCTGGCTGAACCTTTAGCGGCAAATGATGAACAGGTGGCGGTTGAGGTACCTGCTGAAGAGAAACAGGAAATTCCGATAACGGATGAAGATGTACAGGAGCTTCAGGAACTTGCCTCCTTTGGTGAGGAACTGATGTCAGAGGAACTCCAGGATGGTGAACTTCCGGAATCTATGGAGATCATGGAAGTAGAGGAGATCGATGACGATGAAATGCCTGAGATCGTCTTTGAAACTGTAGAGGTTGACGACTTCGAGGAGGAGGAACCAGAAACCGAAGAAGTCCCGGAGGATCTGGAGGCTCTACCTGAACTGGAAGATATGGATATAACGCCCCTTACCGAGACGGATGAGGAAGAGAGCGATGAGCCTGAGGCAGAGGAAATTTCCCTGGAAACTCAAGAGGCTGCTGCCGAAATACAAGTCCCCGAAAAGGAGATGTCTATAGATGATCTCCTGGTGGAGGCGAATGTATACAAGCGTTACGGTCTGAACGATAAAGCCATTCAGATCCTGGAGCCGTTAATTGCCGACCATCCAGAGCATACTGGTGTTCTTGAAGCAATGTTCGACGTGCTCTGCGAAACATCACCTGAAGAATCCATTGGGAAAGGTATAATCCTGGTAAATGCCCTGTTGGAAGAGGGTGAATCCGAAAGGGCTCAAACTGCTTTTGTCAGGCTTAAGGGTATTGCGCCCGATGATAACGCTATTGAAGAGCTTGCATCCCACTTCCCGGACACTATAGTGACCGCCGACCTCGAGGTTCCGGTGGAGGCTGAGGTGGAAAAACAGCCTGAGAGCGCCGATCCCTTTGCTGAGGAGCTCGAAGAGGCCGAGTTTTACCTCTCCCAGGGTCTGGAGGATGAGGCTCTGAGGATCTATAGCGAGATCGTGGAAAAATCCCCTGGTCATAAAGTGGCTGGTAACGGGATCAATAATCTCAGCGGGGATATTCCAGCCGCCCCTGAAGCAGAAGCTCCTCCTCCGCCCCCGGGTGCTCAGATCCTGGATGATGACGGTCCCTTCACTGAGGTTAAAAGCAAGCTGATCGTTGAAGACTCCGTGCCGGATGTCGATGATTTTCTTGATCTTGCAGATGAATTGCGGACGGAGCTTGCGGATGAGCTGGGAGAGTATATAGAACCCGCTCCCGCAATAGGGGGACCGGTCACCTTTGAGGAGATCTTCGACCAATTCAAGAAGGGTATCGCCGAAACACTTGGCGAAGATGAATACGAAACACACTATAACCTCGGGATCGCCTACAAGGAAATGGGCCTTTACGATGACGCGATAAGGGAGTTCGAGCTGGCCTCCCGGGACACCAACTATTTAATGGACAGCCTGAGCCTGACAGCGTTGTGCTTCTTTGAAAAGCAGGATTACAATTCAGCGGTGGATGCTCTGCAAACAGCGCTGAATTCGGCTGGCGAGGAGAACCTCTCGGGTCTGCACTACCAGTTGGGCCAGGTGAGGGAGACGCAGAAAGATTTCGACCGCGCTCTTGAATCTTATGAAGAGGTCAAAAACCTTGATCCGTCCTTTGAAAATATCAACGATGACGTTGAAAGGGTAAAAGAGCTTATAACCAGTAACGATGAGGTGGAACCGGCCGCAGCCGCGGTGCCCGATGCTGAATCCGCTGCTCTGGATGGAATGCTTGACGACCTCATTAGTGAGGTCGAAGAAATGGCGAGGGAAGAGGAGGGCTTAAGCGATGACGTGGGTAAGTCCACCAAAAAAGGGAAGAAGGACAGGATCTCCTATATCTAACGAGGTGCAAATTGAGTTATCTTGATTTTTATGGTCTGAAAACCGAACCTTTCAGCAACGCTCCTAACGAGCGCTTCTACTACAACAGTGCTCAGCATGCAAAAGCACTGACGAGGATGATGTACGTTGCCGAAACCATGAGGGGCCTGGCGGTTGTTATAGGAGATATTGGGACTGGTAAAACAACCCTTGCCCGCAAAATGCTGGATAATCTGCCCGTTGAGGCATATGAGTCAGCGCTTCTGATCATTCTTCATTCAGAGATATCCCCTGAATGGCTGCTGCAGAAAATAGCCACACAGCTGGGAGTCGAGCGTCCTGCCAAAGAGAGGATCCAGGTTATTGGCCAACTCTACAGGCGGCTGCTCCACCTCCACGAGATTGGAAAGAAAGCAGTTGTTCTCATTGACGAAGCCCAGATGCTCAACTCCAAAGAGCTGATGGAAGAATTCAGGGGTCTCCTGAACCTGGAAGTTACCGCCCACAAACTCATCACATTTATCTTTTTCGGTCTGCCGGAGATAGAGGAGAATTTCAATCTGGATCCTCCGCTTCTGCAAAGAGTGTCCATGAAGATACGGCTCTCGACCCTGACAGAGGAAGCAACGAGTGCGTATATTGTTCATCGTCTGGCTGTCGCGGGACTTCGAGATCCGGTTTTTTCGGATGAAGCCATGAAACATATATATAAATACTCCACAGGCTTCCCGAGAAAGATCAATATCCTCTGTGATAATGCTCTGTTTCAGGGGTTCCTCATGAGGGAGCGTACCATAGATATGAACATAGTCGAAGAAATGGCATCGGATCTGGGCTTTAGAGCCGAAGGGATGATCACTCCCCCCGAGACTGCCGTTGACCTTCCCACAGTGGACTGGGTACAGGAGAGCGGCGGTATCGAGAGTCCGGCAGAATCTGATTTTAGAGATGTGGTTATGGATCAGAGTGATGGGGTGGATGAGTCGGAGGATTTGGAGGAGAGATTTGAGGAGTTCTTCAAAGATACTTTCTCCGACGAGTAAGGGTTCTTAATTTTATGCGGCGGCGAAAACAGGCCATCTACTTTGTTCTCCCTCGTTGCCAATCCTCAGCGTATTACCATATACGCTTCCGGTTGGCGCCTCGGTCGGGCCTCGTATCTGGCCAGTTTTCTCTCGCCTTGTGTTGGACCGGAACCTGAATTTTTAGCTTGGA
>DAOVVW010000263.1 GCA_030636965.1 Pseudomonadota bacterium
ATACCCTCTTTCTGAGGTCATCCAGCCTGGAGTAAACAGCCGACGCCTTCCGCCAGTCCTTCGCATCTATGGCCGGTGTACCTGCCACCTGGGCCCCGGGAGGAACGTCTTTGAACACGGATGCTTTCGCCATCACGACAGCACCACTGCCGACCTTCAGATGTCCGGCCATACCGGATTGTCCGGCCATGGTGACATTTTCCCCCAACTCTGAACTGCCGGAGATACCAACCTGTCCGGCGAGAATGCAGTTCGGCCCGATCCGGACATTGTGAGCGACCTGAATAAGGTTGTCCAGCTTGCTTCCCCTCCCTATTACCGTCTCGCCCATGACCGCTCTGTCGATAGTACACCCCGCTCCTATCTCGACATCGTCTTCGATCCTCACCGTGCCGGCGTGGACGATCTTTTTATAAAGATCCTCCTTCCTGGCGAAACCGAATCCGTCGCTGCCCACAACCGAGCCGGCGTGAATGATCACCTGCTTACCGATCTTGACACCCTTTTCCAGAACAACGTTGGGGTGGATCGTCGTGTCATCTCCAACCTCGGTTCCGGGACCAACGTAAACTCCCGGCATCAGTGTGACCCTGGAACCCAATCTTGCGCCCTGACAGACGACAGCAAAAGGATGGATGCTGGGATCCTCCCCGATCAGGGCCTCCTGGTGGACGTAGGCGTCATCGCTTATACCCATGGCCTCATAGGGTTCCGAATAAAAAAGCTCCATGGCAACTGCGAACCCCAGATAGGGGTCCTCAACGCTGATGAGGTTCAAACCCGCAGCCTCAACCTTCCTGGAAACGATCACCCCGGCAGCATCGGTTTTTTCGAGCTGGGAAGTGTATCTCGGGTTGGCAAGAAAAGAGACATGCTCCGGACCAGCCGTGTGAAGGGGCGCAACACCATAAACCATGATCCCGGGATCTCCCTGAAGGTTGCCGCCCAGCTTTTCAGCCAGATCGGCAAGAGTGAACTTTTTCACTGTACTTCCTCCGCCTGATAGCGTTCATTGTAGATCTTCACTACCCTGTTCGTAATGTCCATGCTGTCTTCGAAATAGACGACTCCGCTGCCGCTTTTTTCAAAGATGATGGAGTATTTATCCGTCCCGGCGATCTCGCGGGCTATTTTGATAAGACCCTCGAGGATCCTTGCAGACAATTGTTGATTTTCACGGTCTTCTTTCTCTTTGGCCAATGTCACGTACTCGATGAGTTGAGCCTTTTTCTGGCGGTATTCCTCCATCAGATCCGCCTGGGCTTCCTCACTGAGAACAGGGCTTTTGATCTTTTCCTCCATCGTATCGAGTTCAGCCTTCATTTTATCAACCTGCTCCTGTTTCGCCATGTGCTTTTTCTTGAGAGTCTCCTTGGCGGCAAGCCCCTCGGAAGTGGCGTTGAGCGCGCCCTGCAGATCCACCACCGCAACCTTGAGCATGGTGGCGGCCGAAGCACTACCGGCAAACAAAACCAGGGAGAGCCCGATCACTGTCATCGTCAACATCATTCGTTTCAACATGGTTCATATCCTCCTTTACATTCAGTGACCAGTGATCAACAATTGGCCCATGATTAGCGATCGAGCCTTGGACTACCGATTACCGACCTGTCCTCCGTAGCCTTGGCGAAGGAGGATCACTGATTACCGATCACCATTCCCTATTCCCTATTCCAGATTTTAAAACAGCGTCCCTATCGAGAACTCCCATCCAGGCTGTTCTTCATCGGGTTTCGGATCCAGATTGAAGCCATATTCCAGTCTGAGAAGGCCGATAGGCGCGGCCCACCTGAATCCGAATCCGGCTCCATACCTCAGGTCGTCCACTTTAACCTGCTCATCTTCGGCCCATACGTTTCCACCATCTAAAAAGAGCACACCCTTAATATTGGCATCCGGAATCAGGAGATAGGTGGCCTCCAGGTTCATCAGGAAAGATTTCGTACCACCGACAGGCTCCCCATCCTCAAGAGGTCCGACCATCCTGTGTTCGAAGCCCCGGAGAGTGTAAAGCCCACCCATGAAATATTTCTCTGTAACGGGGATTTCATCTCCTCCAAGGGGGGAGATGACGCCTATTTCCAGGTTGGCCAGCCCGATCAGTTCACCAACGAGGGGAGTAAAAAAGCTGCTTTCAACCTGATAGCGGATGAAATCGTTGGTTCCTCCCAGGGCACCTCCAGCTACTTCCGTCGACAGGCGTAAATTTATACCTTCCCTTGGGTCCATGGGGAAGTCCCGCGTATCATAATTGTACCCGAAACGTACGGAAGACGTAGAGGATACTCCCTCCTGATCCTTAATAATGTCGCTGGCATCAAAGTCAATGTCGTAAACATCATAGCCCACATACCTGTAACGTCCAGACAAGCTTGAGTAATCGCTCAGTCTGTAGCCCAGCCTCAGGCTCCCTCCATCACTGTCCTGTGTGTACTCGGAATATTCGTTGGTTCTCTGAAACACGTCCAGCCCGAAGGAGAAAACACCTGAGAACAGCCTCGGTTCGCTGAAACTGATGCTGTAGGTGGAAGTGTCACCACCCGACTCGAGGGTCAGGTTCAGCTTCTGACCTCTCCCGGAGAAGTTCCCGAGAGACAGTTGGAGGGTCCCCACCACTCCCCCCTGGCTTGAAAAAGAAGCACCGGCGGATAGTGAACCGGCCGAACCCTCTTCCACCTTGACGTGGATATCGGCCAGATCATCCCCCACTTTTACCGTCCGTACATCCACCAAAGAGAAGAACCCCATTCCCCTTACGAACCGTTTCGAATCGTCCAGCTTTTTCTGATCGTAAAGGTCCCCTTCCATGAGACGCATCTCGCGCCTGATGACGTAATCCCTCGTCTTGTTGTTCCCTGAAACGTGTACCCACCGTATATTCACAAGAGGGCCCTTGCTAAG
>DAOVVW010000114.1 GCA_030636965.1 Pseudomonadota bacterium
CGCGTCCAAAGTCCAACCGTTCGACAAGCTCACGGTCCTGAGCAGAGTCGAAGGATGTCCAACGCCTGCCAAGCCATAGCTGAAAGCGACGGCTGGTCCAATGTCCAACGTGCTAGTTCCTTCGCCTACGCACTTCGCCCTTCGCCCTACGCACTGCAATTGGCACTCAATATTTAAGCCAATTGCAAGAGCACAATGGGGTCAGAGCACGTTGATATGGGGCGACCACGTCCAACGTCCAACGTCCAATGTCCAACGTGGTTTAATAATGTTCCAATTTCCAGTGCTCTACAATGGGGTCAGAGCACTATTAGTACTCCACCCTCTTTCCTTTTTCCTCTTTCCTGTTAAACACCAATTGCCCACTTGACAGTTTCTACCAATAATTCTAATCTTAAAAATTCTTTTATGTACGGGAGGTTGTACAAAAAAAGCAGTTGAACCCGCCCCAGGCGGGAATACCGGCCCCGCCTGAGGCGGGGTTTTCGGAATTTAACAGTGATTCACCCTTTGCCAGGGTGGAAAAAAGGAGCAAATAATGCTGCCTGAAAAGCTTAAACAGGGGTTGACATTCGACGATGTCCTTCTCCTCCCCGCCAAATCCGGAATTGTGCCTTCCGAGGTAAATCTCGACACTAAGCTTTCGCGCAATATTGACCTCAAAATACCCCTCCTGTCAGCCGCAATGGATACTGTTACTGAATCCAGGACCGCCATAGCGATGGCACAGGAGGGCGGTATCGGGATTATCCACAAGAATATGGACGTTACCACGCAGGCAAGCGAAGTGGACAAGGTCAAGAAGTCCGAAAGCGGCATGATCGTCGATCCCATTACCATGCATCCTGACCAGAAGATCCACGAAGCTCTCGAACAGATGAAAAAATACAGGATCTCGGGGCTGCCGATCACGGCAGATGGTAAAAGGGGGGGCAAACTTGTGGGGATCCTTACAAACAGGGATCTCAGGTTCGAAACGCAGCTTGATCAGAAAATATCAGAAGTCATGACAAAGGAGGACCTGGTAACAGTATCTGAGGGTATCAACCTGGAGAGCGCAAAAAGCCTTCTGCATGAACACCGTATTGAGAAACTCCTGGTAGTGGATGACGATTACAGGCTTACCGGACTCATTACTATCAAGGATATTGAGAAATCCCGTAAATACCCCAATGCCTGCAAGGATACAATGGGCCGGCTCCGCGTGGGGGCTGCTGTTGGTGTTGGCGAGGACCTTGACGAGAGGACGCAGGCGCTTGTGGCATCCGGAGTAGATCTTCTCTGCGTAGATACGGCCCATGGCCACTCTGATGGGGTGATCAGGGCGGTTAAAGCCCTCAAGGATCGTTTTGGCGATATGGAGATCATGGCCGGTAATGTGGCCACTGAGGAAGGAACGAAAGCCCTTGTCGATGTCGGTGCAGATGCCGTGAAAATAGGGGTAGGTCCCGGATCTATCTGTACGACACGCATCGTTTCCGGCGTTGGAGTGCCACAGGTTTCGGCCATAAATGAATGTGCCAGGGCTGTTGAGGGGACCGGAGTGCCCATTGTTGCGGACGGTGGAATAAAGTTCTCCGGTGATATCGTAAAGGCGATCGCGGCGGGAGCCCACTCGGTGATGATCGGGAGTCTGTTTGCAGGTACAGATGAGAGTCCGGGAGAACTGGTCCTGTTTCAAGGCCGCTCCTACAAGGTATACCGGGGCATGGGGTCACTGGAGGCCATGAAGCAGGGGAGCGGCGACCGCTACTTCCAGGATCCTGACGTCTTGGATGGCAAGCTGGTTCCTGAGGGCATCGAGGGGCGAGTACCTCACAGGGGCCTGCTATCGGCAACTGTTTTCCAGCTCATAGGGGGTCTCAGATCTGGCATGGGATATACAGGGAGCGGTGACCTGGAGGCCCTGAGGAAGGACACCAAATTCGTGAGAATAACAGCCGCCGGCCTCAAGGAAAGCCACGTTCACGATGTTATAATCACTAAGGAAGCTCCCAATTACTGGCTTGAATAATATTAAGATCGGGTTTCAAGTTTAAAGTTTCAGGTTTCATGTTAGTCAAAAACCTACCCTTGGAGCCTGGAACTTGAAACGTGAAACCAGGTCGCTGCTCAATAGCGCGTTCACGAACACCTCATCCGGAGGTCATCCTTGACCGAAGTTGATATTCACAACGAAAAGGTACTGATCCTCGATTTCGGGAGCCAGTACACTCAGCTCATAGCCCGGCGGGTAAGGGAGCTTAAGGTCTACTGTGAGATCATGCCCTGTACCGTCAACCTTGAGAAAATAAGAGAATTCCGTCCCAAGGGGATCATACTCTCAGGGGGGCCTGCGAGTGTCCTGGATGAGGGTGCGCCCCTGCTGGAAAAGGAAGTCTTCGAACTGGATGTGCCCATCCTGGGTATCTGTTACGGTTTGCAGCTTCTCACGCATCTCCTGGGAGGTGTGGTCAGCAAGGCCGCAAAAAGGGAATATGGATCGGCCACCCTTCAGATCGATGATAACGAGGATCTGTTCTCGGGATTCGCTACCGGTATTAAAAACCGGACCAAGGTCTGGATGAGCCACGGTGACAGGATAGAATCACCTCCTGATGGGTTTACGCCGTTGGCCCACACAGACAATTCACCTGTGGCTGCCATGAAAAATGCCGCATCGAAAATTTTCGCGGTACAGTTTCACCCGGAAGTTGTTCATACACCCAGGGGCAAGGAGATCCTGGAGAATTTCCTCTTCAAGATCTGCGGCCTGTCACCAATCTGGACAGCCCGTTCCTACATAGATATGGCAGTTGAGCAGATCAGACAAACAGTCGGTGAAGACGGCAGGATCCTGTGCGCCCTTTCGGGAGGTGTAGACTCATCCGTGGTAGCTGTTTTAATTCACCGGGCGATCGGAGACCGGCTCACCTGTGTTTTTGTTGACAATGGTTTAATGCGAAAAGGTGAAGTTGAGAGGGTAAAGACTGTCTTTACGGATTACTTTCATATTCCGCTGGTGGTTGTAAGCGCGGCAGATCCTTTCGTAGATAAGCTAAAAGGAGTTACCGACCCTGAAGAGAAGAGAGTCATCATCGGAAACGTGTTCATAGACATTTTCGAAAAGGAAGCCGAAAAACTCGGCGACATCAAATACCTGGCCCAGGGAACCCTTTACCCTGACGTTATTGAGAGCGTCTCTTTCAAGGGCCCGTCGGCTACTATCAAGACCCATCACAATGTAGGCGGTCTGCCTGATGTGATGAACCTGGAGCTTATTGAACCCCTCCGGGAGCTTTTCAAGGATGAGGTGAGGGAAGTCGGAAAAGAGCTGGGCATGCCGGACGAGATCGTTATGAGACATCCCTTCCCTGGTCCCGGGCTCGGGATAAGGATCCTGGGCGAAGTAACCAACGAAAGGCTGGAGGTGCTCAGAGAGGCAGACGCAATAATGCGTGAGGAGATCAGGTCTTCGGGCCTCCACGACACTATCTGGCAGGCCCTTGCGGTTCTGTTGCCCACAAAAACGGTGGGCGTAATGGGAGATGAGAGGACCTACGAGAACGTTATAGTGATCAGGGCCGTTCACAGCCTGGACGGTATGACGGCCGATTGGGTCAAGCTCCCCTACGATCTGCTTGGGAGCATATCCAACAGGATCATAAACGAAGTTCGTGGGGTGAACAGGGTTGTCTATGATGTCAGTTCAAAGCCCCCCGCGACAATTGAGTGGGAGTGATCTGCCGGGATGAAGCACGCTGATTTCGTCCATCTTCATGTTCATACTTCCTACAGCCTTCTGGATGGCGCATGCCGGATCAGCGACCTCACCCGTTTGGCAGCTGACATGCGTTTTCCCGCCCTGGCTATTACTGATCACGGCGGAATGTTCGGAGTTGTGGAGTTCTACGAAAAAGCCCTGGCTGCGGGCATAAAACCCATTATAGGCAGCGAGTTTTATATTGCGCCTGGTAGCAGGTCCGAAAGGCAGGCTGACAAGAGCGGTGAAACTGCCTATCACGTCATACTGCTTGCCAGGAACCTCGACGGCTACCACAACCTGCTCAAACTGTCGTCCGTGGCATACCTGGACGGGTTCTACTACAAACCCAGAATCGACAGGAAGATCCTTTCTGAACACAGTGATGGACTGATCGCTCTTTCAGGCTGTCTCAGTGGGGAGGTAGCAAAACGCCTGTCACTTGGTTTGGAAAATGAAGCTATCCAGTCGGCCCAGTGGTACAGGGACGTTTTCCCGGACTCGTATTATCTCGAACTCCAGCACAATGGCCTTGAGGAGCAGACCAGGATCAACTCCCGCCTGGCAGAGATGTCTGCAGATCTGAACATACCCACAGTTGCCACCAACGATGTTCACTATCTTAAGAGAGACGACAGGCGGATGCACGATGTCCTGCTCTGCATCCAGACTGGCAAGACCGTTAACGATGAGAACAGGATGAGCATGGATTCTCAGGAGCTTCACCTGAAATCCGCCGAAGAGATGAAGGCCCAGTTCTCTGACTACCCCGAAGCACTGAAAAACACCTTGGAAATCGCGGAACGCTGCAATCTGGAGATCCCCCTGGGAAAGACCCAGATGCCCAAATTCGATGTGCCGGATGATATGTCAACGGAAGCTTACCTCGCCGGCGAAGCAAGAAAGGGCTTCGAGTCCAGGATGGAGGTCTTAAAGCAGAAGATCCCGGAGGACCAGTGGGAGGAGACCCTGGAGAAATACCAGAAGAGACTGGGATCAGAGCTGGAGACCGTGACTGAAATGGGATATTCCAGCTATTTCCTGGTAGTCTGGGATTTTATCCGTTTTGCCAGGGGAAGAGGTATCCCTGTGGGGCCGGGACGTGGCTCGGCTGCTGGTTCGCTGGTGGCCTACTCGTTATCCATCACCGATATCGATCCCATCGAATATGGTCTGCTTTTCGAACGTTTTCTCACCCCTGAGAGCACCCGCCTGCCGGCTCTCCGTGTTCATTTCCCCATGGAACGCTGCGAAGAGTTCCTGAAACAATTTTAC
>DAOVVW010000130.1 GCA_030636965.1 Pseudomonadota bacterium
AAGGCTTATATGAACGATCTTGTATCCTCCCGCCGGGATGGTGTAAAGCCCACAGGTAACGGAAGAAGACAGTCTTTCAGGCACTGGCCCATACCGAGGATGTCCAATACGATCATTCTCCCCGGTAAAGACGATCCTGAAAAGATCATCGCATCAGTTGATGAGGGGCTGCTGGTCAGGAAGATGGGCGGCGGGCAGGTTAATACCGTATCAGGGGATTTCGTGTTCGAGGTGAGCGAGGGACACTTGATAGGGAACGGGGAGATTGGAACCCCGGTAAGAGGTGCCACCCTTGCGGGAAACGGCCCTGAGGTGCTAAACAGCATAGACATGGTTGGTTCTGATCTCGGTTTTGCCATCGGAACCTGCGGGAAAGACGGTCAGGGTGTTCCTGTGGGTGATGCACAGCCCACCATGAGGCTACTCGACATCACTGTCGGGGGAAGGGGTTCCGGAGGACAGCCTTCATGAAACTTGGAGATTTCCTCAAGTCATTCAGGAAGACAGAGTCAGAACCTGCTTCCGAACAGGAGGACATCAAACAGGGGAGGGGGATAAAGATCCTCTATCAGTTTCTCCTGGTGACCCTCGCTGTTTCCGTACTCCCTTTGCTGGCATCTTCCTACAAATTGATGGGCATCAGCCGCACGTATCTCGAAGACGAACGTCTTGCCCTGCACTCTCAGGTGGCTAACGCAGCTGCCGGGGAGATCTCCTCTACGATGGCCAACGTATTATCAAATCTTGAGCTCGTTGCTAAAGCTCAGGGCGGTGCCAGTCCCCTCAGCCGAGAGGCGAGGGACAGGTCTCTCATCTTTTACCTGGATCAGTATCCTGAGATAAAGCGGCTTGTACAATACTCCATAAATGGCGGGGAGATAGCACGGGCCTTCAGGGTCGGCCAGTCCAAATTCCCCGGCATAGGTCAGAATGTGAAAGCGATAGCCATTAAAGAGGCGTCGGGCGGGAAGACTTATATAAGTAGTCCGGTAGTTCTTCACACAGAGCAAATCCCCATAGTCGCAGTTGGTATGCCGATTTACTCCAGCGACGGAACCATCAGGTCCATTCTTCTGGGAGTGATCTCTCTTAACAGGGTTCAGGAGACGATCCAGAGGATAAATATACGTCGTCAGGGAATCGCTTACGTTGTTGACGGGGGAGGCATACTGATAGCCCATCAGGCGGTGGAAAGGGTGGCCGAGTCCGAGGATATGAGTTCCGTTGAGATCGTTGGCAAGTATCTCCTTGCAGGCGTGAGTGCCGGCACCATCCCCTTCAGGGATAAAATGGGCAAGGATATGGTGGGATCGTATTCTACCGTTAAGGGGTTTGGCTGGGGAGTGGTAGTGCAGGAACCGAGATCCGATGCTTATGAGATCATAAGGAAGATGACCTTTCAGACAGTAATATGGGCTCTGGTTGCCGTAATGGCGGCAGGTATCGCAAGTACGCTCCTGGCCATACGCCTGGCAAGTCCTATTGGTGTTCTGGCCGAAAAGGTAATGTCCCTTGCGAAGGGTGATTTTCACCAGAGGGTCGATATCCGTTCAAGGAATGAACTGGGTCAGCTTGCGGTCACCTTCAATCACATGGCTTCCCGCATCGAAAAACACGACAGGAATATGCGGGAGCTGTTTATAAATACTACCAAGGCACTTGCGGCGGCCATTGACGCAAAGGATCCTTATACTCGCGGGCATTCTCAGAGGGTTGCTCAGATCAGTCTTGAGATATCAAGAGAGATGGGGCTTTCCCCTGCCGAGCAACAGAAAGTCAATATCTCTGCACTGCTGCATGATGTGGGCAAAATCGGTATTGAGGACAGGATCCTGAGGAAACCCACCGAGCTCACAGACGAAGAGTACAATATTATCCGGCAGCATCCCGTATGGGGATCCATGATCATGGGTCACATTCAGCAGCTCAAGGAGGTCATTCCTGGAATAGAGTCACATCATGAACGCCTCGACGGCACGGGGTATCCGAAGGGACTCAAGGGTGCGCAGATCCCTCTCCTTGGACGGATAATAGCAGTTGCTGATACATTCGATGCCATGACAAGTGAAAGGCTCTACCAGAAGGCCATGGAACTGAAATTTGTCGTCAGCAAGCTGGAGGAGTGGAAGGGATCGAGATACGATCCGGAAATTGTTGATGCCATGATAAAAATTCTCCCGAGGATATCCAGTGGTTGACATGGAAGGTTCAGGACAGGGGCCGTTCAAGAAGAAAAAGGGGCTATTTTTCTGGCGGACAATAATTATCCCCTTCAGCACTCTCCAGTTCTGGCTGAGCTTTTTACTTGTCCTCCTGGTCCTGACAGGCGCATTTTCAGTCTTCTATTATCAGTTTCTCAGCCCCAAAGCCCAAGCCGATCGAATGATAAATAAAGCCGAAGACCGGTTCGACCAGGCGATTGTCATGGGAATAAAAGAACTGGCACTCCAGGAATTCAGATCGGTCCAGGATTCACTTTTCAAGGCCCGTAAAGCTTTTGACTCGCGTAAATACGATGAATCGGTTGTATTTGCTGAAGAGACCTTAAATACACTTGAGGGTGCCATGGACCGCCTCCGCTCAGACGAGTACTTCAGAAAAGAGAGGGCTGCATCGATGAGTTTTCTCAAGGGAGACGTTGACGTCAAAAAGGCCGGCTCACTGAAATGGGGACCGGCCAAAAAAAAGATGCGGCTGAATAAGGGCGACAGGATCCGTACGCGATCAGGGGGTAGGTGTATCATTCAGTTTGACGACGGGAGTCAACTCACAATTAAATCCAATTCCCTCGTACACATTGACGAGCTAAGTGAGGACATAAGAACCAGGACTAAGAATTCCTCTATCAAACTCCTGGAAAGCGATGTGGAGGCCAGCATCCTCAGGCCGACCGCAAGGGGGTCGCGATTCATGATCGAAACGCCCGGATCTGTTGCCCAGATCAGGAAGGCGAGGATCAATATAAAGGTGAGCGACAGTAACCAGACTGAATACAGACTTATGTCCGGTGACGTGGTTGTTAAGGCTGCTGGAAGAGAAATAAGAATTGATGAAAGCGATATTGTTCGCCTTGGAAAGGACGGCGAAGTGATGTCCAGGGGCAAACTCCTTGCCGTTCCCTCAACAAGGACTCCAAAAAATCTGGAATGGATAGTATCCGGAAAAAGGGGAGTGCCGATATCTTTTACCTGGAAGAAAGTCGACAAGGCATCCGGCTACCACGTGGTTGTAGGAATGGACAGGTACTTCACAAATACAGTCTATGACAAACAGAAAATAAAAAATAACTCAGCAAGGGTTGCCGATCTTAAACCGGGTCTTTATTACTGGAAGGTGAGCAGCCTGGACAGGAGGGGCAGGGAGAGTCTCTTTTCCCCCTTCAGCGTATTCAGGATACTGCACGATCAAAGGCCGCCGCTCTTGGAGATAAAGGATCCTATCGTGTTGGTGGATTTGTCCGGTGTAAGGGTTTACATCTCTGGTGCGGCGGAGCCGGGAACCAGGCTTTCATTGAACGGCAGCAGGATAGCCCTCGCCTCTGACGGTGCTTTCAGGACTTTCCTGAATGTCGGGTCAGAGGAGAAGGAGATCAGGATCAGGGCCGCGGATTCTGCGGGTAATGTCCTGATCCGTACGAAGGAGCTTCAGTGAAAAGGTTAATGATCTTCATTCTGACCACGCTCCTGATCCTGCCTGCAGCGGCGTGCAGGGATAAGGGAAGCAAGTTCTCAATGGCCCACAGGCTCAACGGGGTTGGTATTGCCCTCTATTCAAGAGGGAATATCCCGGAGGCGCTTGAGCGTTTTCAACAGGCGCTGACATATACGCCCGACTTTGCTTTTGGAAGAAATAATGTCGCGGTTTCATATTACCACCGAGGACAGCTGGACCTTGCCATTGCAGAGTTTCGACGTGCTGTTGAACTGGAGCCTGACATACCTGAGATTCACGGCAATCTCGGGGTGGCCTTTATGCTCCAGGAGCGATACGTCGAGGCGGAAAGGGAATTAAACAAGGCCATCTCCCTGGACAAGGAGTACGTCCTGGCTTACAGCAATCTCGGCGTCCTGCTTTACAGAACGGGACGGACAAGTGAGGCCATAAAGATCTACAAGAAAGGAATAAAGCTCGATCCTTCACTGGACAGGCTCCACCACAATCTTGGGGAGGCCTTTCATTCAGAGGGTGATTACAGGGGGGCCATCAAACACTATAACATGGCTCTGAAGCTGAACCCCGGCAGTGCCAAGACCTTCAATAACCTTGCCTGGACATATGCTCAAAGAGGGGAGCATCGTGAGGATGCTCTGGCTCTGGTAACTGCCTCTGTGGAGGCTGACCAGAAAAACGGGTTCTATTACGACACTCTTGCATGGGTATATTTCAAGCAGGGTCTCTTCGAGGAAGCCCGACAAACTGTAATGAAGGCCATCGAATTCCAGCCCGGCATACCCGACTTTCACTATCATTTCGGTGAGATCCTGCGCTGGCAGGGTCGTTACAAGGAGGCCATAGAGGAGTATGGCCGGGTTTTGGGTATTGAGCCGTATGGGGGGTGGGCGGATCGGGCGGAAGCGGCTATCTGGGCGATAAAAGGCCTATAGCCTTTTTTGGGGGGGTATGCGGCGGCGAAAACAGGCCATCTACTTTGTTCTCCCTCGTCGCCAATCCTCGGCGTATT
>DAOVVW010000265.1 GCA_030636965.1 Pseudomonadota bacterium
ACTTATCAAGGAAAAAAGCCCGTACCTTCGCCAGCACGCCTATAATCCGGTGGACTGGTATCCCTGGTCTGCCCAGGCCTTTCTGAAAGCCACCTCCCAGGACAGACCTATCTTCCTGTCCATCGGCTACTCCACCTGTCACTGGTGCCACGTCATGAAAAGGGAATCGTTCTGTGACCCCGAGGTTGCAGAACTCATGAACGAGACCTTTGTGAACATCAAGGTAGACAGGGAAGAGCGTCCGGACCTCGACAATATTTACCTGTCTGTCTGCCAGACTCTAACCGGGGGCGCCGGATGGCCCCTGACGATCATAATGACGCCGGATAAAAAACCTTTCTTTGCGGGTACCTACTTTCCCAAAGATTCCCGGTACGGGAGGATGGGTATGACCCAGCTCATCCCCCATGTTCAGGATATCTGGAAAAACAGAAAGAGAAAGGCCCTCACGGCCGCCGACCAGGTCATGTCAGCCCTTGCCGAGTCCATACCGAAACCAGGCAGCACGCCGGGCCAGCGGATAATAAGCGATACATATGAGGCTCTTGCTGCCCAGTATGATGGAAGGTCCGGCGGTTTTGGCAGCGCGCCTAAATTTCCCAGCCCCTGCAATCTCCTCTTTCTCCTGAGATACTGGAAATACACTGGAAAGGGGTTGGCCCTGGAAATGGTTGAAAAGACCCTGCAATCCATGAGGAATGGTGGCATATACGACCAGATAGGATCAGGTTTTCACAGATATTCCACCGACGATCGATGGCTGGTTCCCCATTTTGAAAAGATGCTCTACGACCAGGCCATGATGGCAATAGTCTTTACAGAAGCCTACCAGGCTACCGGGAAGGAAGAGTATGAGGCGACCGCCAGGGAGATATTCACCTACACCCGCAGGGAAATGCAGGATGAGGGTGGAGCATTCTACTCCGCGGAAGATGCCGAAAGCGATGGGGTCGAAGGAAAGTTCTACATCTGGACCACCTCCGAGATCGATTCCATCCTGTCAGGATCTGAAGCAGAAGTTTTCAAAAAAGTATACGGCATAAAGAAAAAGGGTAATTACGTTTCTGAAGCGGGTGAGGAAACCGGCGGTAATATCCCCCACAGGGCCGGCAGACCACAGAACCATGCATCCGCACTGGGAATGTCAGCAGATGAGCTTACCGTCACCCTCGAGAGAGCCAACGAAAAACTCCTCACAGCAAGGGGAAAGAGATCACGACCCCACAGGGATGACAAGATACTCACCGACTGGAACGGGCTGATGATAGCCGCCCTGGCAAAGGCCGCTGCGGCCTTCGACGATGTCCATCTGGCAAAGGCTGCCGAGAGGGCCGCCAACTATCTTCTGAAGACCATGAAAAAACCCGGGAGAAAACTAATGCACCGTCACAGGGGCGGCGAAACTGCTATAGACGGGTATCTAGACGACTACGCACACCTTGCCTGGGGGTTTTTGGAGCTTTACGAAGCAACTTTCAAGGTCAGATACCTTAAAGCAGCAATGACCATCAATGAGGATATGCACTGCCTCTTCTGGGACAATGACAGCGGTGGATATTTTTTCACTCCCACTGGTGCCGAACTCTTGCTAATCAGGCAAAAACTCATATCGGACCTTTCCGTTCCCTCAGGGAATTCCATCGCCACAATGAATAATCTTCGCATCGGCCGGGTGACCGCGGACCCCAGGATGGAGGAGAGAGTAGCGGCTATCGGCAGAGCTTTTTCTGATCAGATAACGCAGACACCCGTCTCCACCACATTTATGGCCACCGCTTATCTTCAGGCTCGCGGTCCTTCTCTTGAAGTCGTGGTGGTGGGGGATCCGGAGAATGAGAAGACCGTAGAGATGCTAAGTGCCCTTCGAAAGTCTTACTTCCCACAAATGGCCAAAGCCTTTATTCCATCCAACAAAAAGAGTACGGAGCTTTTAAAGTTGGTTCCATATGCGAAGGAATTAAGGCCATTTGAGAATGAGACAACAGCCTTTATCTGCATAGACTTTATATGCCGCAATCCTACTACCAGCATCAGGTCGATGCTGGATATCCTAAAGGAAATTGAAGAGGAACACAGGCGGTGATATTGCAGCCATCCAGGATCTTGCGGATCGCTGCAATTATTGTACTTTCGACCCTGTCCCTTCTGCTGCATCGCCATTCAATCACAGCAGCATCCTCAACTGAGACAGTGCTGATGGAAACCTTCAGTTCTATTGACGAGTGGGAACAGCAGCTGTTTCCCAGGATAAAAGAGGTTTCAAGTTACACACTGGAAAAAGCAGGCAGCGAAAACTATCTGCGAGCCGAAAGCCGTAACTCCGCATCCGGACTCAGGTGGAAGGGTGAATTTGACCCATATAGGTACCCTGTCCTTCGCTGGCGCTGGAAGGTCACCAGGATCTACGAAAAGGGAAATGCCCTGACAAAATCCGGCGACGATTATCCAATCCGGCTGTATGTAATGTTCAAGTACGACCCCCGGGATCCAGCTGTCAAAAAATCGCTAAAGTACAGCCTCGCCAAGTTACTCTACAGGAAGTACCCGCCCCACAGCAGCCTGAACTACATTTGGGCCAACCAGGAGTATTCCGATGAGTTCATACCCAACGCATATACAAAGAAAAGCTTGATGATCCCCATCCAGATGGGCAGCAAAGATGTGGGAAAGTGGATTTCAAATGAGGTTAACGTGATCGATGACTATAGACGAGCCTTCGGGACTAACCCCCCAGGAAAGGCAAGTATCGCCGTGATGAACGACTCGGATAATACGGGTGAGGCATCTGTTTCCTACATCGATTATATAGAGGTACTACGGTATATAAATGACTAGTTGATAGATCATTTGAAATTAG